>JAUXCK010000046.1 GCA_030618925.1 Desulfobacteraceae bacterium | reverse complement strand
CGACTTTGGTGCCGACCCCCAATATGCCGATGGAAAAGATGGTCAGCGCAATCAGCACTTCGATAAGCGTAAAGCCCTGTTCCTGTTTTATGGTTTTCATTGCGTGCGTGGGTTTTGTTTGATTCATCACATCACCTGTTTTTATTTATTAAGTTATAAATTTAGATGGTTATTATAAAATTCCTAAATTTCTACATTTAATCGTGCTGGTCAGAAGGTTGTGCTTGAATCCATCATTTTTAAATACGACCTGGCTTCCCACCTTGTAACTGCTGGTATCTGAAAATCCTTTGATGGCGGATCGCGTCCGTGCCAGAATCCACACCCTGACGGCCCTTATCCTGTCTATTGAGATATTGTTCAAAGGTTCTCCGTCATCATCCGTCATTGTGCTCAGATCGCTGCCGCCAGCCGCATCATTAATATCAACAATGCCGTCTCCGGTGGTGTCAAGAGAGCGGTCAAGCACGCCATCGCCATCCTGGTCAGTTGCCCAGATAATCTCGTTGTTGGTCATTTCAAGGTTGCTGTCCGAATCCGTACTGTCTTCAAAAGCATAGGCAAACCCCATGGCCTCGATGTCATAGGCAATGATTTGACCGTTACGGGTCAGGGTATTTCCGGAAAGGGCGTATGTGATTGTATCGCCGGCATCGAGTGATCCATCATCGTCAAAATCTGCGGAAAATACAAAGGTGGTGGAATTTGCCGTTATGATGCCTGCCCCGGTATTCCTTTGCATTAATGTGGCAGTGTCAAACCCGACAAATCCGGCCATCCTGATTTCATTTTCAACAAAAGACATGGCGGATCGAATATTCTGCTGCATGACGGCTGTCTGTTGCTGTGTGATGAATGCTTGCCGCTGAGAATTAAAGGTTGTATAAATCAGCGTCATGGCGATGCTGGAGATGGCCAGGGCAATGGCCATCTCGGCAAGTGTGAATCCTTTGTTGTTTAGAATTGGTTTCATGGTATTTCTCCTGCCTTTTTTGATCAACCCGGGTTTTTTTACATTAATTAATACGCGTTGCACCGGCCAGGGTTAATGACACCCTCAGCGTTTTTTTACCATTGGTCACTCTGACGCTTCCGCTGGCGCTCGGCAATCCCTTGAAATTAAATGCAGACCCGTCTATACCGTCCGGATCGGTCAGGGTGACACCTGCAAATTCGGGCAAGTTGATGGTGGCATCGCTATTGTTTTTAACGGCCTGCAGCTTTGCATCCTGCAGTGTGGCCATCACCTGTCTTGCTGCGCCGCTGACCTGCCAGTTTGAGCGCCAGCTGATGATGCTGGGTACGGCAACGGCTGTCAGGATGCCAACAATACTGATGACGGTAATCAGCTCTATCAGGGTAAATCCTTTATTGTGATTCATTGTTCTTTTCTCCATATTCTGGTTCATATTTTTAATATTGTGTTGGGGTTTATGCGTTTATCCGTCTATGGATCTGTTATAGCAATGCGCGTGCCATTATGGAGAATACGATTTAACTCATTGAATTTATGAAACTATTTTATTGGTCTAAAATTTTAAAAACTGAAATAATCACACAATAAAGATTGTAGACGCCAGTGGTTTGTTTGCGTTAATTTAAAGAATTTAACAGGTTAGCGGTTGATCTCACTCAAGTTGTGGGCACAACTTTTATTGTTCGGCAAGGTGTTTTCTAACAACGTCTATTGTTTTTTCATGTACCTGGTTTATGAGCAAGAGCCGGGCCAAACTGAGAAGGGTATATAACAATTTGATAATTAAGATATTTATGGGGTCCCGGGAAAAGATTGAGACAGAGCATTCCCTGCAACCTCAATTGCGCCGGACAGGGCCAATACAATAAAATTCGTTATGGTATTAATTAGTTATCAATAGATGAAACTTAAATTTGAATTGAAACAATAGTTGCAGGCGTTTTGGGGGTATTTATGGATGGCATTAACTGAAATAATGTACTGCATTTTCAAATAGTTTGAGGCCCATGGCCGGTTCGGGCGTCCATGTTTTTCCGTTTCGTATGGCGATTTCTTTTTCCCGGGCCCAGTCCGGGTGATTTGTGGGGTGGTGAAACGCTTCAGGGTGGGGCATGAGGCCGAAAATCCGGCCGCTGGGGTCACAGATACCGGCAATATCAGATACAGATCCATTTGGATTGTCCGGAAACGTCAGGCCGGCGGGTTCATAGCCTGAAGTGGCATACTGAAGCACCACCTGGTTGTTTGTTTCCAGATGAAGGAGGGTTGACGCATCTGAATAGAATTTTCCTTCTCCGTGGCGGACCGGCAGTTCCAGCTTGTCGATGCCCTGTGTGAAGATACAGGGGGAATCGGAATTGATTTTAAGATACACCCACTGATCCCTGAAATTGCCGCAGTCGTTAAATGTCAGGGCCACACTGCGGCGGGTATAATCCCGGTCAAACCCCGGCAAGAGGCCCAGGTTAACAAGGGTCTGGAACCCATTGCAGATTCCCATGACCAGATTTCCGTTTTCTATAAACTTCAATAGGGTGTCACCTATATTGGTTTTCATGCGAATGGCCTGGATGACACCGGCCCCGTGGTCGTCCCCCCAGCTGAACCCGCCGCCAAATACAAGAATCTGAAAATTTTCAAGATTCATAGTTCCATCGATAAGGGAATTGATATGCACACGGCTGGGCCTGGCGCCGGCAAGCGAAAAGGAATGGGCTGTTTCATGATCACAGTTCAGACCGTACCCGGTCAGAACCAGGACATTGATGTCGGGGGTCATATGAGATCTCCAAAAGGGGTTTTCCAGGCAGATTTCAGATCCTGGATTGACGCAGAAATCATCAGGCTTCCGTCAGTGTCGTTTATATTCAGGTAAGGGGTTTCGGTGATCGTGCCCATGCAGCCCCAGGGCAGGTCTTTGAACAGTTTTTGAAAGGCGTTTTTCTTTTTCGGGTCAATGGTAATGATGAATCTGCCGGCGGATTCGGAAAAGAGGAGGGTGTCTGCCCGTAAGGGTTGATCTGAGGGGATGTTTTGAAGGTCGATTGTCATGCCCAGATTGCCGCCCATGGCAACCATGGCAAGATGGACCCCCAGGCCGCCCCGGAAAATGCCGTGAGCTGATGCAACAAGACCGTCCGCGATAGCGTTGTTTAAAGCCCTGTAAAGGCGTTTGAATGGCCCGGGACTGACCTTGGGAACATTGCACCCGGTAAAGCCCAGTTGTTCATAATACTCGGAGCCACCAAGCTCATTTCGGGTGAGCCCCAGCACATAGACAAGGTCACCCGCCATTTTGGCATCCATGGTCACGCATGTTGCCACATTGTCAACAAGGCTGGTTGCTGAAAACTGCAGGGTCTCGAGGGCCGAAATCTTGCGGGTTTCCCCATACCGGCCGGCCAGATGCCCGTCCACGTACATGCTGTCTTTTCCTGAAAGCAGGGGAATCTCGTAGGCCATGCACATCTCCTTTAAGGCCTTGCAGGATCTGACCAGCTGGGCGGCCTTGAATTTGCCGTCCGGGTTTTTTTCAGGATGAAACTGGATGTCAGGCCAGCAGAAGTTGTCAACGCCGCCGATTTGGGAGGGGTCCGCCCCGATGGCAATCAGTCGGCGGACGGCCTCATCAATGGTACAGGCGGTCATGTGATACGCATCAATGGCCGAGTAGGCGGGCAGAAGGCTCTGGGCAAATGCCAGTCCTTTTTCAGATGACAATACGGGCCGGATGACGGCAGCATCTGAATTGACATCCCTTTCCTTGCCGATGAAGGGTTTGACGGCGCTGGTCCCCTGGACTTCATGGTCATATTGTCTCGCAATCCACTCTTTTGAGCAGATGTTTGGCCTGGACAGGATATCCAGAAGGAGAGGGGTGCACTCTTTTGGCTTTCCGATCACCGGTTCGAACAGGCCCCTGTTTTCAGGGGGCTGCCATTCAGCCTGGAATTCCCACTGGGGAAATCCGGAGGCCATAAGGTCCAGGTCTATGTAGGCACAGGTGTTGCCGTTATATGTGATATGAAGTTTTCCAGAATCCGTATACCGGCCGATGACTGTGCTCTCAACAGCATGCTTTTTAGAAAGGGCCATAAACAGGTCCAGGTGCTCCGGGGCAATGGCCACCGTCATTCGTTCCTGGGATTCGGACACCCATATTTCCCACTGGTCCAGGCCGTCGTATTTTATGGGTACTTTTTCAAGCGTGACCTCACATCCATTTGAAAACTCGGCTGATTCTCCCACGGAAGAGGAGAGTCCGCCCCCGCCGTTATCGGTCAGGAAACGGATGAGTCCCTGATCGCGGACCTCAAGGAGAAAATCGTGCATTTTTTTCTGGGTATAGGGATCTCCGATCTGGACGTGTCCGGCCGGTGTATGACTGGAAAAACTTTCAGACGAAGCGGTAACACCGTGAATGCCATCCTTGCCCACCCGGCCGCCGCACATAATAATCAGGTCTCCCGGGGTGGTTGTTTTTATTTCCGAGGGCGCCCCCTGAACCCGGGCCGGCATCAACCCGATGGCTGTCACAAACACCAGACATTTTCCCATATAGCCGGGATGAAACAGAACCTGGCCAAAGGAGGTGGGGATACCGCTTTTATTCCCGCCGTCCTTGACCCCCTCGATGACCCCGTCCAGGAGGCGTCGGGGGTGGAGGTGCGGCTTCAAATCGCCTTTGTAATCCCGGTGGCCGACACAATACCCGTAGCTGCCCATAAGCAGCTTAGACCCTTTCCCTGTGCCCAGGGGATCCCTGTAGACCCCCACGATACCCGTAATCGCACCGCCATAGGCTTCCATGTTTGATGGGGAGTTGTGGGTTTCACCGGTGATGACGTAATAATGATCCTCATCAAACCGGCCGACACCGGCGTTGTCCCATAAAACCGATATGACCCATGATTTTTTTTCTTTCAGCGCGAGGGTAGGGGACTGGATGCAGGTTTTAAAGAGGTTGTCCACTTTTTCTGTTTTACCCGTGGAAAGATCCGTGTAATGAAAAAGGCCATTGAATGTATTATGGTTGCAGTGATCGCTTCTTGCCTGGGAAATGTATTCCAGTTCAATATCTGTGGGTTCCGTAAGCCCGACCTCGTTTCTTGCGGTTAGGACGTCTTTTTTCAGAAAATAGGACCGGATGGTAGGGATGTCATTGGGATTCAGGGCAAGGTTTCTTTCATCACTCACCTTTTTCAAAGCCTTATCCGTCCCGATGGGAAGGGTGCTCACCGTGGGTGTATGCTCCAGCCTGACCTTTGGAATGATGAATCCAATGCCTGTTTCAGGGTCCCACTCTTTTTTTGAGATCACCCGCCACTGCTGGATGATGTTATTTGCAAGGAGTTCTCCTGCAATTTTATCTGCATCATCAACGGCAAGGCCGGGCGCCCGGATACAATAGCGTCTGGAGGTGTAGACCGCCTCCTCCCTGCCCAGTTTTAACCCCAGGAGATCTTCCAGGGCCTCGACAGCTGTGGCGCCGGGATTATCCCGCACACCCGGCCGGAAACCCACCCATATGGACCAGTCAAATTCTGACGGCAGTGGATCAAATGAAGAAATCTGCGTCACCGGGTTTGTAAAGATGCCGGTCTGAATTTTTTTGAGTTGATCTTCAGATAGATCCGCGTCAATGGTCACCACATGGATTGTGCGAACGGATTCGAGGGCCAGCCCTAAATAGTGATCGGCTTTCCGGGCAATCTGTCCACCTTCTGCATCCGTTAAACCGGGTTTTAAGGTGATCTCTAGTCGATAGGGCATGGTAAATAGCTTCCTGCTTGATGGTGTTTGACACTAGTTGAATAACTTCAGGATATCATCGAAATAACGCATAATATCATTATAAAATACAAACAGCATCAAAAGAAGCAGCACAAACATGCCGCCCTGCTGGGCAAGTTCCCGGATTTTGATGCTCACAGGTCGTCCCCGCAAAGCTTCAATGACGAAAAAGAGAAGATGACCGCCGTCAAGAACCGGGATCGGCAGAAAATTGAGGATAGCCAGATTAATACTGATAAAGGCAATAAAATAGATCAGGTTCCCGATTCCTTCCTTGGCCTGGTCTCCTGCCATCTGGGCAATCATGATGGGCCCGCCCAGGTTGTCGGCGGAAATATTTCCTTTGAGCAGTTTGGCGATGCCGATGACCATCAGTTTCGAGACATTGTAGGTGTGAAGCAGACTTTCAGAAAAGGCCTGAATCGGGTTCAGCTTTTGGGTGATCACATCGCCTGAGGGGAAAATTCCGATCACATACCGTTCGATTTCTTCGCCAAAAATATTTTTATCCGGCTTGAGGGTCGGCGTGAGGGTTAATATAATATTTTTTTCATTCCGGAGAACAGACAGGCGGAGGGGCTGTCCCTTGCTGTCACTGATCATTTGGGCCATGGTGTCCCAGCTGTTGACACTTTCATCGTTAATGGCAACAATCAGATCTCCTTTTTGGAGCGTTCCTGTTTGAGCAGGTGAATTTTCCTGAACCTCGCCAATGATGGGTTTTAGCGTATGTGTTCCGTATATCTGGAAAAAACAATAGAAGATCAGAATAGCCAGGAGAAAATTGAACAGGGGGCCTGCCGCAACAATACATATTCTTTTCAGGACATGCTTATGCGTAAATGAAAGGGGGATGTCCGCAGGGTCAATTTCAGTGTCCGGCTCTTCACCGATCATTTTAACATACCCCCCCAGGGGAATGAGAGAAAGGCGGTAATCTGTTATGCCGATGGTTTTTCCAAACAGCCTGGGACCAAAGCCCAGTGAGAATTTTGTAACCCCAACCCCGAACAGCCTTGCGGCCAAAAAATGCCCGAGCTCATGAAAAAAGATCAGAACACCGAGAACAATAATGAATGAAAGAAGATAGCTCATAATATTTTAATTGATATACCGTTTTTAAAGACCCATAGTCAAGTGTGGAAGAATGGTAAAATATATCTCCGGCAGAGACCAGGGCCCATTATCTGCCTTTGATTAGAATTTCCGCCTCCTGTCTGGCCCATTTGTCTGTTTTTTTAATATCAGACAGACCTGGAGATTTGTCAATTGTATGGATATCCATTATGTGATCGATCACTTTCGGAATATCCGAAAAGGGGAGCCGGTTGTTTAAAAAAGCGGTAACAGCTGTCTCGTTGGCGGCATTCAGGACTGCGGGAAGGGTTCCGCCGATTTTGCCGGCTTTAAAAGCAAGGTCGAGGCAGGGAAATTTTTTCAAATCCGGCGGCCTGAAATCAAGAGATCCGATGGCTGTAAAATCAGGCGCAGGCTGCTGAATCGGAAGCCGTTCAGGACAGGAGAGGGCATAGGCAATGGCGCTTTTCATGTCCGGAACACCGAGTTGAGCCAAAACCGACCCATCCTGATAGGAAACCATAGAGTGGATCAAACTCTGGGGATGGATGATCACCTCTATCTGTTCTTCTGGAATATCAAAAAGGTGCTTGGCTTCAATAACCTCGAGGCCTTTGTTCATTAAGGTCGCAGAATCGACACTGATTTTTTTGCCCATGTCCCAGTTCGGATGCTTCAATGCATCGGCCGGTGTGATGTCCCTGAAGGTCTTCACCGGCCGGTCCAGAAAGGGTCCGCCGGAGGCGGTCAGAAATATTTTGACCACATCCTCTTTACGCTGGCCGGATATGCACTGAAAGATGGCGCTGTGCTCGCTGTCCACAGGCAGTATTCGGGTCCTGTTTTTCCGGGCCAGTGCCATTACGAAATCACCTGCCATGACAAGGGTTTCCTTGTTTGCCAGGGCAATATCTTTTCCAGCCTCAATGGCGGCAATTGTTGGTGAAAGGCCTGCTGCGCCCACCATGGCGGAAACCACCGTATCCACCATGGCATGAGTGGCTACCGCGCTGTAGCCCTCATCGCCGTACAGGATTTCAGGAGCGGTATTTTTCGGGAGACATTTTTTCAGGGCTGTTGCAGTGGCGCTGTCAAAAACGGAAACCAGATCCGGGCAAAATTTTTTGATCTGTTCGGAAAGGAGGGATATATTTTTTTTGGCAGCCAGTGCTTTTACACGAAACCTGCCCGGAAACATGGACACGATAGTGAGTGTGTTTTGGCCGATGGAGCCTGTGGAACCGAGTATGGAAAGGGTTTTCACAAAATATATTCCTTAAAATAAATATACCTTAAATAAGTATACTACGGGCGCCGCAAACAGGAGTGCATCAATGCGATCCAGAATGCCTCCGTGGCCGGGCATGATGGTGCCGGAGTCTTTAATTTTACCGACCCGTTTGAGTACGGATTCGAACAGGTCGCCTGCAGGAGCAATAATGCCGACAGTGATGGAAATAAGGAAACAAAGACCCAGTGGCAGTTCAGGCAGGAAAAGGAGTTTAAACACAATGCCGATGGCAATGCTCGCGGAAAGCCCGCCCAAAGCACCTTCGATTGTTTTTCCGGGGCTGACGGACGGGAGCAGTTTGTGACGTCCAAGATAAGTGCCTGCGTAATAGGCGCCGGTATCTTCAATAAAGACAAGGAACACCAAAAAGAAGACCCAGGTCGCACCGTCAGCACTGTGACGGATGAGTATAATAAAGGAGAGGAGGAGCGGCACATAGACAACCCCCAGGACCTGCTTGGCGACTTCTTCTAAAACCGTTGAATCAGATTGAAAACGAATCAGGGTCATCACGGCAACAGCCAAAAGGTTCAGAGTGAGAAAACCCACCGTCATTTCAAAAGATTTCATATGGGCCGCATATATCAGTAAGATCGTGATGACATACCCGATCATGGGCATGGGCCCAAAGCGTGATTTCCGGGTGAGGTTAAACATAATCCGGAAATACTCCCAAAGGGTGATGACAGCCACCACCCCGATAAGCAAGCTGAACACCGCCCCGCCGGCATAGATGGTCCAGATAATCACCGGGAGGGGGGCAAACGCGCTGATTAATCGTTTGGAATGTGAGTGCATAACCTGTGAGTTCCTTACACTGTCTAATCTTTGATTTTGCCGAATCTGCGGTCACGGCTTTGATATTGTTTTAAGATGTGAAGATACTCTTTCTTGTCAAAGTCAGGCCACAGGGTATCTGTTATATAGAGTTCCGAATAGGCGATCTGCCAGAGCATAAAATTACTGATCCGCATCTCTCCGCTGGTGCGTATGAGAAGGTCCGGATCCGGCAGGTCCTTTGTGTAAAGATAGCTGGATACAAGGTCAGGTGTGATGGCCTCCGGGGTCAATTGACCTTTTATGCTTTCCCGTGAGATCATCCGGGCCATTCTGACGATATCGGTTCGGCCGCCATAGCTCAGGGCAAGGTTCAACTGCATGGCACGGCCGTCTTTTGTGAGGTCTATGGTCTTTAACAGTGTTTTTTGTACATACTCCGGCAGCCGGTCAATCTGACCGATGGCCTGCAGCCGGATATCATTATCCCGCATTTCATTCCGTTCGGTTTTGAGGAATCTGTTCAGAAGCTTCATCAGGGCAGTGATTTCAGTTCGGGGCCTTTCCCAGTTTTCCGTGGAAAAGGCAAAAAGGGTCAGGTGTTGGATTCCGACTTCCCGGCTGGTTCTGACAACTATACGAACAGACTCCGACCCTTTTTCATGGCCCATGACCCGATTTAAAAGCCGCTTTTTTGCCCACCTTCCATTCCCGTCCATAATAATGGCCACATGAACGGGCAGACGGGCAGGGTCGATGTCATATTTATTTCCAGGGGCCGGGTTAGAATTCAAGGATTTCTTTCTCTTTCTCTTTGAAGGCATTATCAATGCCCTTTATGTGTTCATCCGTTAACTTTTGAATATTTTCCTGGCCCTTGAAACTGTCATCTTCAGCGATTTCGCCCTCTTTTTTTAATTCCTTGAGCATTTCATTGGCATCCCGGCGGATATTCCGGACCGTCACTTTACGCTCTTCACACATTTTATGCACGATCTTAACGATCTCTTTCCGCCGTTCTTCAGTCAGAGGCGGAATGGAGATTCTGATAAGCTTTCCGTCATTTGAGGGCGTCAGGCCCAGGTTTGATTTCAGGATCTCCTTTTCGATATCATTAATAACCGTCATGTCTTAGGGCTGGATCGTTATCTGTCGGCTTTCGGGAATAGAAAGGGATGCCATCTGGTTCAGGGGGGTCGGGGTGCCGTAATAATCGACCCGGATGCCATCGAGTATATTAAGGGAGGCGCGACCGGTTCGTACCTTTCTAAGGTCTTTTTCAAGGGATGCGATGGCTTTTACCATTTTTTCTTTTGTTTCTTCATGAATTGAATCGATCATCGTCATTCACCATTGGTAACATGAGTAGAGGTTGCTGTACCTTACGGGAAATTACCCCGTTATCCATGTGCCGATATCCTCACCGCATATGAGTTTGCGCATGTTTCCTTTTTCTTTGAGGCTCAAAACGGACAATGGCAGCTGGTTGTCCATGGCAAGAGAAATTGCGGTGGTGTCCATGATGTGCAGCTGCCGCTCCAGCACTTCCATGTAGGTCAGTTTTTTGATGAACTTGGCGTCCTTGTTTTTTTCAGGGTCTGAGTCGTAAACCCCATTTACCTTGGTGGCCTTGAGGAATATTTCAGCATGAATCTCCTGGGCACGCAAGACGGCAGCCGTATCTGTTGTGAAATAAGGGTTGCCTGTACCTGCCGCAAAAATAACGATTCGACCTTTTTCCAAATGTCGAACGGCTTTTCTGAGGATGTAGGGCTCGGCCACCGAATGCATTGATATGGCAGATTGGATCCGTGTTTGAACGCCTTTTTTTTCAAGGGTATCCTGAAGCGCAATGCTGTTGATCACCGTGGCAAGCATTCCCATATGGTCGGCGGCAGTTCGATCCATACCATATGAACTCGCGGCAATTCCTCTGAAGATATTGCCACCGCCGACAACCACCGCCACCTGGACACCCAGATCAACAATAGAGCGGATTTCATCCGCCACATATTTTATGGTATCCGGGCGGATGCCGAAACCCTGGTCTCCCATAAGGGCTTCGCCGCTTAATTTTAACAGGACTCTGTTATATCGTGGATGAGACAATAATTTTATTCTCCTATTTGAAATCGTGCAAATCTGCTGATTTTAATGTTCTCACCGATTTTGGCAATGACATCATTTAACAGATCGGCAATGGTTAGATTCGGGTCACGCACATACGCCTGGTTCATTAAGCATGATTCTTTGTAAAATTTGTTTATTTTTCCCTCGACGATTTTATCGATCATCTTTTCAGGTTTTCCCATTTCAATTGCCTGGTCACGATAGATGGCTTTTTCCCGTTCGATGATATCTTGGGAAACGTCTTCCGGTGAAATCCCGGCAGGGCTGGTGGCAGCGATGTGCATGGCTATGTTTTTAGAAAATTCCATAAAATCATCTGTTTTTGCGACAAAATCCGATTCGCAGTTGATTTCAACCAACACGCCGATCTTCCCGCCCATGTGGATATAGGACTGAACAATGCCTTCAGATGTGCCCCGGCCTGCTCGTTTCAGCGCAGTGGCCATGCCTTTTTTTCTTAAGAAATCGACAGCTTTTTCAATGTCGCCATCGAAGTCGGAGGCCAAGCGGTCTTAGGAAGACAAATCCTTGATG
>JAUXCK010000138.1 GCA_030618925.1 Desulfobacteraceae bacterium | reverse complement strand
GACGAGTGTCTGAAATTCGTATATGCCCTGGAGCGTTCCCTGACTGATTTCCGGCTGGTAAGGCGTATATGCGGTGGAAAATTCCGACCGTCCCAGCAGGTAAGATACAGATGCAGGAATATGGTGATCATAGCTTCCGGCCCCCAGAAATATTTTATATTCCGGCGCTACAGCCATGGTGTCTGCAAGCGTTTTCATGTGCGTGTTCAACTCCCATTCGCTTAAGGGGTCCGGCAGATCGAGCTTGTCCTTTCGCCGGTTGTCCCCGGGAATTGTGTTGAAAAGATCTTCAAGGCTGCCTGCCCCCACCACCTGGAGCATTGAAGCAATATCTTCACGGGTGTGCGGCAAATATCGCATGTCTCATAATCCTTTCAGCATTGACACATACTCATCCTGATTCATTAATTCATCCAACTCGGATGGATGGCTCGGTTTGATTTCAATGATCCATCCATTTGTGTAGGGCGCTTGATTGACATATTCCGGTGTATCTTCAAGGGCGCTGTTGACGGCCAGTATCTCTCCGCCGACAGGCATATACAATTCGGCGACCGCCTTGACCGATTCCACGGTTCCGAACTCATCCCCTTTTCCAAAGACGTCCCCTGGCTGCGGCATTTCCACGAACACAATATCTCCAAGCTGATCTTGGGCATAGTCGCTGAGGCCGATGACCACCTTTTCCCCACCGGCCCTGGCCCATTCGTGGTCTTTTGTGTAGCGCACATCTTGGGGCAGATTCAATTCATTGATCTCTTTCATGATTTTCCTCCATCTATATCATTCCCGCCATCGGCTTTCGCGCAGTGCGGTCCGGGCGTATGTTCTCCACAATTTCCACTGTAATTTTCCGCCGGTTGTCTTTGAGCACGACCTCCTGACCTGGCGCCATTTTGGCGTGTACCTTGATAAAACCGCAGCAGAGGCCCCGGGGGGCAAACCCTTTTGGTTTATCAGGACTCGAGATACTGTAAATTTGATTGCCATGGCGACCGATGGCCATATCGGTAACACATGTCAGTACCGTCCCGATGGCGCGGCCGTCTTCATCAAGGACCTCCGCCGGATCCGTGGGGGTTACTTTTCGGGGGTCCATCCCTGAAAAGGCATACGTGTATTCATTGTGTTTAACACGGCCAAGGGCCCCATCACCGATGAATTTTTTGGTAAAGCCTGCATGCTCTGCATTGGAAGACAATGTGTCTGCATTAGAAGACGACGCTTCAGCATTGAAAGGCAATGCAAAAGACCACGGATGGTTGATAAAGGGCCATGGACCGATATCCTGGTGAGACAGCGGAAGAACCGCTCCGCCCCTCAAGGAATCCCTGGCTGCCAAACCGCAGGGGACAATGCCGGATTCTATTCCCGCATCCAGAAGCAGTTCCCATATGTGAACAATATGGTCCGGGGCTGAAAAAATTTCAAATCCGAACTCTCCGGTGTACCCTGTGCGGGAAAGCATGATGGGCGTGTGGTCGGCAAGCCGGACTGCATCGGCAGGACCCCATGTGGTGTCAAAGTGTCCCTTGAACGAAAAATAGGGCAGTGTCTTGAAAACCGCATCAGGGTTCGCCAAAACCTTTTCAAGTATTTTGGCGGACAGGGGGCCCTGAAGATCGATTTTGCCCACCCTGTCCGTCAGATCGATGAGGGTCGCTTTTTTCCCCTCTGCATGTGCGGTAAGGTGTTGTGCAACAACACCGCCCATGCCGGAATTCACCACCGCCATATAGCTGTGGGTTTCGAGCATGTAAACAATGGCATCATCGAGCACCTCTCCTCTTTCGTTCAGGAACGCGCCGTACGCACATCGCCCCGGGCAAAGGGGGGCTCTTTTTTTACCTGTGCACGCATCCAGATCTTTTGTGAAACATGTCTGCAGGAGGTCATGGGCATCCAGCCCTGAGACCATGACCACAGCCATATGGCTCGTGTCGAAAACACCCGACCCCGTAATGACGGCAAGATGTTCATTCTTGACACCCCCGGGATACCAGAGCGGCATTTTGTACCCGCCGAAATCAGCCATGTTTGCCCCGTGGGCCAGGTGCCATTCATATAGAGGCGTTTTTTTCATGCCCATAACCTTTTAGAGTGTAAGGAACCCTCCTTACAATATATAGGGAACCTTCAGGTTGTAGCTTTTGTAGACCACAAAGGTCTCGACCGATAACACTTCGGTTAATCTTGCGACTTCATCTGTATAGAATTCAAGGAGACCGAAAGATTCGTTGAGAAGCACCATGAGGATCAGATCGTACCGGCCGGTCACCACATTTACCGAAATCACGCCTTTTAATTTGCTGAATTCCTCACCTTTGTTGACAAGGTCCATGGTTTTCAGTTTAACACCCACCACGGCGGCCGTATGCCCGGGGAGGGTTTCCGGATCCACACAGCCGGATATGGCCAGCACACCGTCATCCGTCAACTTTTTTACCCTGGTTCTGACGGTGTTTTCAGCCAGGGATAACTGATCTGCAATCTGCTTAAAGGATTTCCTGCCTTCCCGCAGGTGTTTTATAATGGCGATGCTGGTCTTATCCATTTCCATTTATACGGCTCCTTAATATGGAAAATTTTTTCCAGTATACAAAAAATGAAGAATCTGTCAATATAATTTTAATATTTTAAAGAAATAATCAAAATTATATAAAAATTTTGTTGAAATAATCAAATTTCATGTGATAAACCATTATGGTGGGAAAAGAGAAGTTCCAAACAGGCGTCAACAAGGAGACACAAACACCATGCGCAAAAAAATTACCGTTATCGGGGCAGGGCCCGGTGGATATGTGGCTGCCATACGTGCTGCGCAGCTGGGTGCCGAGGTCACTGTTATCGAAAGTCGCAGTGTGGGCGGAACCTGTCTGAACGATGGATGTATCCCGTCTAAAATGATGATAACAACAGCCCGGCTGGTTGAGAAATTCAATCGTGCCAGGGAATTCGGCATAGAAATAGACGGCAGCATGCGTATGCGCATGAAGCCGCTGATGGATAGAAAAAAAACGGTCATTCAGAGCCAGACCAGAGGAATATTGGGTTTGTTCAAGCGCCATAACATCCGCTATTTAGAAGGAGAGGGGTGCATTAAAGGGCCCGGGAAGGCGGTTGTCAGACAAAAGCAGGGGGGCGACCTTGAGGTGGAATGGGACAGATTGATTCTGGCAACAGGGACAATGCCCATGGATATTCCCGGGATTCCCTTTGACGGTGAAAAAATTCTGTCCAGCAGCCACGCACTGGGCCTTCAAAAAATACCCGAATCCCTGTTGATCGTAGGTGGCGGTGCAATCGGGTGCGAATTTGCATTCATATTTGCGACCCTGGGCGCCAGGGTAACCGTGGTGGAGGCATTGTCCCGGCTGCTTCCCCTTCCTTCAGTGGATGAAGAAAGTTCAAAGATTTTGCAGCGGGAAATGAAAAAACGGAAAATCAACATCCTGGTAAACCGGACGCTTGACAGGGTCGAGGACAAGAGCGGAAAACGCCGGGCAGTGATCGGGCCGTCCCCCTTTCTGGAAAGCCCATTGGAAAAAGGCAAAACACCCCTTACCGTGGATGCAGATCAAATCCTGGTGTGTATTGGACGAAAACCCAATGCCATTCACACAGGACTGGACACAATAGGCGTGACAATGGACAAGAAAGGATGGGTTGTCGCTGATGAACAGATGAAAACCAGTGTGCCCGGCGTCTATGCCATCGGCGACCTGCTTGGGCCGACTAAAATAATGCTGGCGCATGCAGCGTCCGCAGAGGGGCGGATCGCTGCTGAAAATGCCATGGGCGGCAGTCAGAAAATGGACTACTCAGTCGTTCCCGGCGTGATTTTTACCAGTCCTGAGGTGGCCGGCGTAGGGCTTTCAGAAGCCCGGGCAAGGGAAGCGGGATACCCGGTCCGTGCAGATAAGGTCCTTTTCAGAAGCATCGGCAAAGCCCATGTTATCGGGGAGATCGCCGGCCAGGCCAAGATCGTGTCAGATGTTGAAAAAGGCAGGATTCTTGGGGTTCACATCATCGGCCCGAATGCCGGGGACCTGATCGCCGAAGCAAGCCTGGCCATGACAATGGGGGGCACCGTAAGGGACCTGGTCGCCACCATTCACGCGCACCCGACGCTTTCCGAGATCATGCAGGAGGTATCCCTTAAGGCGGTGGACAGACCGCTTCACGGGTGATGCCTGGCCGGCTTTTTTATGATACTCTGTCAACACTTCCCTTCAGGCATTACCATCGGGCTGTATGGTCAGGCGTGCTTTACGGAATCTGGATGTCACTGATTTTTTCTGCTATATATTTAATCTGTTCTTTTGAAAGTTCCGGAAACATCGGCAAAGATACAATTTCGCTTGACGCTTTCGTGGCTTCAGGAAAATCCGTCTCTTTATGATTAAGATATTGATAAGCGATTAAATTTGGTAAGGTAATGGGATAATGTATTCCTGTAGCGATGCCTTCAGCTTTTAGATGCGCCTGCAATTTTGTACGTTTTTTATTTTGCACCCGAACGACATAAAGATGGTATACAGCCTGCACATGATCAATTTCTACAGGTGTGACCAACCCGTAATTTTTTAAATATTCATTATAAAGATAAGCATTTTTCCGGCGCTTTTCGCTCCACTCCGGCAGATATTTTAGCTTAATATTTAAAATTGCACCTTGAATTCCGTCCATTCGGGAGTTGACGCCTTCAATCTCGTGATTGTACTTATCGATTCTCCCATGGTTTGCAAGCATTCGGGCGCGAACAGCCAATTCCTCATTATCCGTCACGACTGCACCTGCATCTCCATATGCACCGAGATTTTTTCCAGGATAAAAGCTAAAACAGGCCATATCTCCAATAGAACCGATTGTTCTTTCCTTATATACAGCACCATGGGCCTGCGCGGCATCTTCTATCACTTTAAGCCCGTTCTTTTTAGCAATTTTTAAAATAGGATCCATGTCTGCCGGCTGTCCATATAGATGAACCGGTATGATCGCCTTTGTCTTATCCGTTATTTTTTCTTTAATCAGTTCTACGTTAATATTGTATGTCTCAGGATTGATATCGACAAATACAACCCTTGCACCCGTCATGGTGATGGCTTCTGATGTGGCAATAAAACTATTTGCCACGGTGATTACCTCATCCCCTTTGCCAATGCCAAGCGCTTTAAGGGCAATAAAAATCGCATCAGTGCCGTTTCCAACGCCGACGCAATATTTGACTTTGCAAAAGTCGGCAAAGGCGTTTTCAAATGCGGTTGCAAAAGGTCCACCGATAAAGGCCGTGTTTGCCATGACTTCAAAAATTGCCTGATCGATCTCAGCTTTTAAGTTTTCATACTGCTTTTTTAAATCTACAAATGGAATATTCACTCAAAGCTCTCCATAGACGACAATGTTTAAGAAATATAAATAGACACTACTTATTTATCCTTTTTGCGGGGTTTCCGGCAACAACCGCATTGTCCGGCACATCATTGACCACAACGCTTCCAGCACCCACCAACGAACCGAAACCCAATGTTATTCCGCATAAAATGGTTGCGTTGGAGCCGATAGAAGCGCCCTTTTTGATGACTGTCTTAACAACTTTCCAGTCCTCTTCAGACTGGAGTTCACCTGATTCTGTGACAGACCTCGGGAACTTATCATTAATAAACATAACGCCGTGGCCGATAAAGACTTCATCTTCAATGGTGACACCTTCACAGATAAATGAATGACTCGATATTTTACACCTTTTCCCGACAATGGTATTTTTTTGAATCTCTACAAATGGCCCGATTTTTGTTTCATCGCCTATCCGGCAGCCATACAGGTTGATAAAATCATTTAAAATGACATTTTTTCCCAAAACAACATTTGAAGCGATCACCTTATTTCCCATTGGATTTTCCTTCTTCTCCGCGAAGAGTGATAAAAATACCACTTGTTTTCTGTCTTGGCACCTGATGGCGAAGCCATATGACCGATAACAAAATCAGGTGATATCCACTGGAGCGCCATAGTTGGCAAGTGAAATTTTTGAGGCTGTCAACACCTTTACGACCTCAAGGCCGGCTTTCCCCCCGGTGATTGGTTTGGCACCATTTAGAATGCAATCAACGAAATGCGCGCTTCCTACGGCAAGGGCTTCATCTCCCTCGAGCTTTGGCGCATACATGTCACCCACTCGATATTGAACCTTCATCTGATACAGCTCTTCCTTTGTTTTTAAAAGCTCAACCCCTTTATCATAGATCTTGATTTTCTCGCTTGGATGATTGTCATCATAAAGAATCATTTTTGAGTCTCCGCCGATCAGGGTCTGTCTGATTTTTACCGGAGAAAGCCAGCTGACATTTATATGAGCAATAATATTGTTTTCCATAAAAATTGTCAGCAGGGATTTCGGTATTATTTTGTCACCGTGGAAATGGGACCCTGTTGCTGAAACCCTGTATTTTTTAAAGGGCATGATATAATCCAGGATAGAAAGATCATGAGTGGCCAAATCCCATATGACATCTACATCCTGCTGGAAAAGGCCCAGGTTAATCCGTGTTGAATCATAGTAGATAAGATCCCCAAGTTCACCGCTGTCAATTAGCTCTTTCATCTTTCGGACCGCCCCTGTATACACGAAAGTATGGTCCACGAAGAGTACCCTGTTCTTTTTTTCAGACAGTCTAATCAGCTTTTCAGCCTGGGCCACTGTTTCGGTCATGGGTTTTTCCAGCCAGACATGCTTACCCGCTAAAAGTGCCTTTTGGGCCAGTTCAAAATGTGTTGAAACAGGAGTGGCGATTGCGATTGCATCCAAATCTTTATCGTCAAAAATCGCATCAATTTTGGATAAAAGATTTACGGCAGGATATAGCTTCCCTGCAGCTTTCAGTCTGTCTGCAGAAAAATCACAGATGGTTTTTAATTCCATATCGCTGTTGTTGGCAAAATTTCTTGCCAGGTTAGGCCCCCAATACCCATATCCGATGAGCCCTATTTTGATCATAAATCATCTCCTTTGTTTAAGGCCGGAAAACAAAACAAAGTATCCACAAAGACCACATACTATTTTGGGTCGGCCACCACGGCTGAAGAATTTTTTAAAATAAAAGAGTTAGAAATTCAGCTTTGCCTTTTCCTTAAAATTGTGGTCTTTGCCGTAGAAAGCGCCTTTTCTAT
>JAUXCK010000248.1 GCA_030618925.1 Desulfobacteraceae bacterium | reverse complement strand
CGCGATAGTGAAAGTTATTGGTTTACGGAAGAAATAGGTACTTACATGCATTGTTGGGAAAGCCCGGGTGATCTTCCACGAGTGATAGAAATTTATGTCTTTTCGCGAGTGGAGCGCAGCGAAAAGAGTGAAAAGACACAAACATTTCTATCACGAGTGGAAGATCACGCGGGCTTTCCCATAACGATGACTATTACAACAAGAGAAATAGTAGTTGCCATCCCTATTGAAATACACGCCGCCAACAATAGACCAAGAACAATGGCATCCATGGACATGCAAAACAGCATAACCATGACCACCGCCGGACAAGGTACCAACCCGATTGCCACAGCCCAGGAGAGTACACCCTTTCGACTCGCTTTTTCAGGGTGTGTCTTCTTGTCTGGTGCTGGTGTAAGAAAAAAAGTGTGGCCATGTTTCAGGAGGATTCCCAAGCCTAGAAGGGTGATCAGTCCGAAGCTGATAATTTGTGTTGTCATTGTAACGGATGCAAGCGTTTCACTGACGCTGCGCTGAATGATGTATCGCAAGCCGAGAACACCAACGGCCCCTGATAAGGCGTGAATGAAGGCAAAACACAGGCCAAAAAGTATCCCACCCAATACTGTGGCCCGATGGGATAGAACGTATGACATGGCAACAACCTTGCCGTGCCCGGGTCCGGCTGCATGAATTACGCCATATAAAAAGGCAAGCCCGATGAGAACAATCAGCGGCTTAACACGTCCTTCGCTTCGCGCAACCCGAATGAGTTCCGACATTTTTTGTTTCAGCTGGTGCTGCCAGAGAATGATTTTAACAAAAACCGAGCTTTTAAATAGTGGCTCGGGTGCTTTGTGCTGGGTTTCCGGTTTGGATGTAAATGGATTGTGCGACCAGGCAGGGCCGATCCAGACGCACAAGAGTCCCAAGAGGACTACGAGTAAGAGTATGCGTTTCATAATTTTTGCCGGAACTCCATAAAAAGCGTCCACGGATGGATCATATCGAAATAAATAGTTGTGTCAGGATCTTCTTTGAGGGACGTTTTTACATCAAATCCATCGGCAGTAGTGAGAGAAACGGGCTTTTTTTGGGTAAAATAAATGACTGTGTAATATGACGGATCGTAGCTTGCAACGGTCACTTTTTTTACCCGGTTCGTTGCTGTCACATGGCAGGGGATAAGAAATTCATAGACCAGTTTTCGGTTTTCCAGAATCGCGTTGAAATCCCTGATAAATTTCACTTGAAAAGGCGTATTTTCAATTTTGATGAAAGTAAAATAACTGTGCTCTGAAATGAAAGAAAAGGCCTTTTCTTTTACAGTTTGTATTTCAGTGGGTTCAAATTTTCCGTTCCGGTTCAGATCGTGATCCTCGGCAATCATGCTGGCGAACATGTCATCGAATTTCCAGCGCACCTTGATACCGGCGAGCCCCTTGCCATCAAACACCAGGTTCAACCGCTGAACGATGAAAACATGAGGATGGGCTTGCACCTCCGGCTGCGCCAACAGCAAGAAAACCAGGATAACACAATAAGCTGTGATCTGGAACAAATGTGGAGTAGCTTGTATGATTAATTTGTGCTTTTTCATTACGCCTTGTCAAGCCAACTTTATTAAAATTAATTATTATAGCAAGGCAGTGGGTGATAGTCAAAATTTTTCAGAGTGACATGCTGCCAGAGTGCATCTTGTAAGGACTCTATTTGTTTTAACAACCGGACAGGATCCAAAACATGATAAATCTCATCAAGTTTTTTTATTACTTTTTTCTTAGCCTGACCAGTCTGCTTTAGCCTTTGAAAAGGAGTTTGGGCCGGAAAATATGACTTTTTTAATTTGCTGTTTACTCTACATTTCTTTTTAAGTTTCATTGAGGGTTGAAAAAAATTAACATAAAAACGTACCGCTTACCAGGAAATCTCCCAAAGGCGGACATTTCGATCTTTTGTTTCGTTAATCCCGAGGGCCGGGATACGTTTATGAGAAATGAGCGTATAGGGGATCTGCTCGGGCAGGAGGTTTTCAATCTGATATTCATCCCGTAATAGAATAAAATCAGGTTTTCGATCCTCTATATAGGCGTTAAGGGTATTGTAGTTGAATCGCCTGTGATCGACAAGCCCGGCAAAATCAACGATTTTCAATCCGGAATACGTACCGATAATACCAACGTCCGTCAGACCGACCGAGGAATTTGGCGGCTTTTGTTTCAAAATGGCAGCCATTTCCATATACACGCTTTGGAAGCCCGTGCTGAATTGATTTGTGCCGGGTTTGATGACCATAAACGTAAAGATGGCGTTGAAGACAATAATGGAGACGGCCCAGCACACCACAAGATAGGTTTTTATTTTTGATGACGTTAAGACGTGATTGGCTGTGACAGCGGTAAAATAGATAATGAAAGGAAAGAGAATCATGCTGTATCTGGAAATGACAATGACGTCTTTAAAAATGTAGTAGGCATAGAACCCGAAAAAGCAAATTACCACAAGGCCCAGATCTTTTTGTTTAAAAAAAGAGTTGTCACAGCGTTTATGTTTAAGGAAAACCCTCAGCATAATAACAAAAGTAACACAGATGAGCAGGAATTCAGGCAGGCTGCCGGAAATAACAAGTTTAACCGTTCTTAAAGAGTGCTCAAAATTGAAATCAAATATGCTTTTATTGGCTTTAACAATGAATGAATTGGGCGTCATGGTGCCGAAATAAAAGTAGGCATAAAGGTTCCAAAGAAGCAGTGGACAAAATCCCGATATCGCATAGAGGAGGAAGTGAGCTGCTTTATGGCTGAATAAGGTTCGCCATAACGAAAAAATAATAAAAAAAAGTATGATTTCGGGTCTGACAAGAGATGCGCACCCCAGGGCGAGGCCTGTTATAACGGCATTCAGGGAGGTGTCGGGACGGCGGTGATAATACAGGCTCAGTGTTAACAGCAGCATGGCAGCACCGCATTCCATGCCGGTCAGATACCAGCGCTGCACATACACGTTAAAGGCCAAAGACAGGGTGGCACATAACACCAGAAGAGGATTAACTTTTTCTTTGTACAGCAGGAAAGCCAGAAGAAGTATTGAGAGGAAAGTGAATAAACAACTCATTACTCTAATCCCAATGACTGATGGGAGTGTGGTGATCTCTACAAAAACAGCACCTAAAATGACCCAGAGTGGGGCTGTTATGCCATAGGTGCGATTCCCTGCAAAGGTGAACCCGCCATTTTTGATTAATCCTTCAATGAATCCAATGTGGATAAACGCATCATCACTCATAAAATCAGGATACAGCAGCCATGACGTCAGCACTGACGACGCTGCAATCCCAAAGAGCGGTATTATCCATTTTAATTTCATTTAATCTTTCCCGGCCCGATGTCCCCCCTTTTACTTCTTCATGAGCATGTTTGACGGATCCATCTGGAGTCTGGCCTGATGTGTCGTTTCCAAACCGCCTTTCAGGTTGATGACATGAATTTTTTCTCCCTCGGGTCGGAGTTCGATAATGGTGTCAAAAAGGTCGTTGGCATCTGCCAGCTGAGTGGGGAGACCGTCGGCCCCCAGCGCCTCGTGCCGGTGTGTCCGGATCGTAAACCAGATATGCATGGCCTGTTTTTCAACAAGGGATTTGAGGTCAACAAGGGTAGCGCGTACGGAATCGTCAAAAGGAAGCCCGTCAAGGATGATCATGCGGGGAGACAGAATATTCTGCTCTGTCAGGTCCTTAAGCCGTTCTTCCAGCCGGGGTACGCTGAATCCGTCTACCTTGAGGGTCATGATAAATCTGTAGGGGAGAATGGCCTCCCACAGCGGCTGGGTTTGCGCGACACCATTCTGGGTAGACAGGTGCTGAAAAACTTCTTTATACCAGAGGCTGATTTTTTTGACCGGGTCACTTAAGCTGATATGAAGCACACCTTTTTGTCTCAGCATGATGTTTAAAGCGAGCTGGACGAGCAGTGATGTTTTTCCCACACCGGCCCGTGCAAACACGGCACCAAAACCCCCTTCAGAGAGGATCTCATCGGTTTCATATCCCAGATTCCTGAGAGGGTTTTCAATAATCGGAATAGCTGTTGACATGGATAACTCCTTTTTCTGCAAATGGTTTAAGATCCGCTCATGAGCAGTTCATTTGTCAAACGGTGATATGGAGACTATTTTGCACTCTTTTTTTCTTCCAGAGCCTTTTTGACCAATTCTTCCGCGATTGCGGCAGGGACCCTTTTATACGTAAAAAATTCCATTGTGAACTGGGCTTTTCCCTGGGTTAAAGATCTTAAAACAGTTGAGTAGCCAAACATTTCAGACAACGGGACCTGGGATTCAATGGCGCAGATCGGGCCTTCTTCCTGTGTGCCGACGATAATGCCCCGCCGCTGATTTAAAGATCCCATGACCGAGCCCTGATATTCATTCGGCGTTTCCACGACCACTTTCATGATCGGCTCGTGAATAACAGGTGCGGCTTTGGCATACCCTTCCAGAAAAGCCCCCCGGGCTGCGGCCTGGAAAGCCATCTCAGATGAATCCACGGCATGAGAAGCGCCATCATCGATAACGATCTTGATTCCGGTTACAGGGAGCTCCATTTTAGGGCCTTCTGCCATACACTTTTTGAATCCTTTTTCACAGGCGGGAATAAACTGAATCGGGATGGCACCGCCTTTAATTTTACTTTCAAAAATAAATTCTTCATCAAAACACGGCTCCATGTGCCCCTCAATCCGGCCAAACTGGCCGGCACCGCCGGTTTGTTTTTTATGGATATAATTGAATTCAGCCACTCGGGTAATGGTTTCCCTGTAAGCCACCCTCGGTTTTCCGATGGTTACCCGTGCATTGTATTCACGCGCCATCCTTTCCACGTAAACTTCCAGGTGCAGCTCTCCCATTCCTTCAATAATCGTCTCGTTGGTTTCTTCACTGACATGTGATTTAAAAGTGGGGTCCTCTTTGGTAAAACGATTGAGGGCTTTTGATAAATTGTCCTGGGACTTCTTGTCTTCGGGTATGATGGCAAGGGATATGACCGGGTCAGGGACAAACATGGACGTCATGGTCAGGTTAAGACCGGGGGCGGCAAACGTATCTCCGGACGCACAATCAATACCGAAAAGTGCACCAATATATCCGGCAGG
>JAUXCK010000014.1 GCA_030618925.1 Desulfobacteraceae bacterium | reverse complement strand
TGCCGCCTTCCCGGGATCTGAAGCGACCAACACCTGCTGCAAATCCACGACACCTATTTTTGCAACGTCTGCCGCAAAAGCCATTGTTGCCGATAAAATAAAAATGCTCATAGATACGGTCATTATAAATTTCGTGCTATTTAAATTCATGTTCATCTCCTTTCCCATCTCCTCTAAATGATAAATAATTTGTCCGTTAAAGGCTTTACGTTATTTTCAGTTTAAAAACAATAATTTTTAAAGTGCTTCCCGAAACAGGCACTCCCTAAAAAGCGCCCCCCATCGTAAACTGCCAGTTCCCGCCTGTGTTTTCTCCCGGCTTGGGATCGAGTATATACCCGCATTCGATCCGGATGGGACCGATGGGCGAATACCATCTGAATCCGTAACCGGCACTTTGTCTGAGATCCCCCAGATCCATGGGTTCATCATTGTTAAAGGCATTTCCCGTATCATAAAAAACCAACCCCATGAGCCCGGCATCCATGAACAAGGGAATCAGATATTCGACATTAAACTGAATAAATTTATTGCCTCCCACCCGGGTCGGCACCCCCAATTCATTTAACACAATGGGGCTGATTTCATTCCATTCAAATCCCCGTAAAGAATTCAGGCCGCCTAGAAAAAACCGCTGATCGGTGGGCAGATCCCCACCGCTATTTTTCCTGACGTACCCGGTCTTGGCGTGAAAAAAACTGACTGTATTATAGAACATGGGGATATACCTGCCGGCCTCCAGGACCCATTTCGTAAAGGCAGTATCCCCCCCGAGGAGATCCCCGGCATAGGTGACGGTAACACTGTTATCATACCCCCGGGTTGGATTGTAGAGCCGGTCCCGTGAGTCATATCTCAGCCGGGTTAATACTTTGCTCGTTACAACCTCGGCATCGTCACCAAGATTAATATAATATTGTGGTGCGAATTCCGAGATATTTGTATATTTATCAGTCTCATAAACAAAGGTGATGGATGCCCGGGTATAATCATACACCGGATAACCCATCCCTATACTGCCGCCAAGCCTTTTCCGATCGTATTCGGGATAATCGCTCATGGTATCAAATACTGAAGCAGTGGCAGATAACGGAATGTCAAAGAGCCATGGTTCTGTAAAACTCAGTGAAAACTGATCGGTTATACCGCCTTTTTCAGCCGACACATTCAGAATCTGACCGCGCCCCTGAAAATTCCGCTGGGAGACCGAGACCGTGGCAAAAAACCGCTGCATACTGCTGTAACCGCCCCCAAAGCTGAATGTGCCGGTCGGTTTTTCAATCACGTCAATTTTGAGGATCATCTTGTCCCCGGCGCTCCCTTTAAGGGTTTTCACCTTAATATCTTCAAAATAATCAAGCCGGTACAGATTTTGAATCCCGCGTTTTAATTGCGTACCGCTATATAAATACTGCTCAGATATCGGGAGTTCTCTACGGATGACCTTATCCCTTGTCTTGGTGTTTCCCGAAATAATGATTTTTTCAAAATATACAGGATTTCCTTGCCTTATCACAAAGGTGATATCTGCCGACTGATTGTCAAAATCCTCATCAATTTTGGGGAGAATTTCCGCATAATAAAACCCCTGATCAGAATATATATCGGTCAGGGCAAGGATATCGGTTCGCAAAACCCCACGACTGAGGAACTCTTCCTTGCCGATTTGCATATATTTTAGCAAATCTTCTTTGGGCATGATCAGATCCCCTTCCATATCAATCTTGCCGGTTCTGAAACAAGGCCCCTCATCTATCTTTATTTTTATAAAAATCGCCTCTTCCTCATAGTCAATCTGAGGCTCCCCGACCCTTGCCCTTATATATCCGTGATTGTGATAAAAAGCCGTTATCTTGGCCACATCCTGGTTCAACATTTCGATATTCAGTTCTCCGGAATTGGTGATAAAAGAAAAAATGCCCTTTTCGCTGGTCTCCATTTTTCCCAATTCTCCGGATTTCAGAAATACCGAAAAGGGGAAATAGGCATAGAATCCTTTTTTGCCCGCCCTTAGCGCCTTTATCTCCTTATCGCTGAAGGATTGATTCCCTTCAAAGATAACTTTCCTGATCAGGATTTTTTCGCCTTCTTCAATCAGTATCTCCAGGTCAGCCTGATTATTTTTATGGGGTTTTATTTTGTATGTGACCACGGAATTATGATAATTTTTATCCTTGTATAATGTCTCAATCGTCTTAATTTCTTGTTTGATGATAAAAATATTAAATATCGAGCCGGTGCTGATGTTGATATTTTCTTTAATTTCATCATCATCGTAAATACTGTCGCTGTTCCCGGTGATGAGAATTTCCCGGATGGTCGGTTTTTCCTTGATATGAAAAATGATAATCTTTCCGTTGGCACTGTCTTTGGACTCGATTCGGATATCATCAAAATATCCCATTGCATAAACGTTATTCAGATCTTCGGTCAGTCGATCGGGGAAATAAATATCACCAGGACTGGTTTTGACCCTTTTAAGAACTGCATCATCTTCAATCCGTTCATTTCCTGTAACCTGAATCTCAGCGATCCTTTCCTGCTTCAGAATTGTCTCGGAAAGATCCTGTGAGAGCTTCCGCACCACTGACAAAAGGTTTTCCAATCCCTCCCCTTCAGCAAAAAAAGCCGCTGGTGGGGCTGCGGCATCTGTTTCTATTATTTTTGCATCAATGCTGTAACGGTCTTCAGCCCATGTCATACTGCCCCAGACCACGAAGTCCGCTTCAACCTTCTTTCCAAACTCCCGGACAGCATCAAGATTTTCTCCCAGCTCCCCAAGGGGCACCTCTGGTAAACGATCAGGCGTGATCACAGTGAGCCCTGTATTTTCCATTTGATCAGAAATATTTTTTATCGTTTCCGTCTGCAGATGACTCAGATCTCCTGCAGCAAAAACTTCAAATGGCAACACTGCTACAACGGGCTTATCCTGAGCGGATGCAATGTTGACGATACAGAAAAATACAGCAATAAAAAAAACACTCACTCGTATTGTCATTAATATACAGGCCTTAATCGATAATCATTCTGTCTGTCAAAAACTTCTTTGAATGTGATCCCGGCACATTAAATTTCCACTAACTGCCCGGCAGCTATAGTTACCTTACGCGACACCATGGAAGCAAGCTCCATGTTGTGTGTGACAACAACCATTGTCATGGACAATTCCTGATTCAATTCAAATAACAAATCATGGACCTGGTCACTGTTTTCTTTATCCAGGTTTCCTGTCGGCTCATCAGCCAGCAAAAGAGATGGCTTTAACACAAGGGCTCTGGCAAGAGCAACCCGCTGCTGCTCGCCGCCGGACAATTCGTTGACCCTGTGCGTCAATCGTTCCTGCAAACCGACCCTGATGAGGACTTCCTCTGCAGCTTCTTCGGCTTTTTTCCTGTCAAAACCGTTTATCAGGGCCGGCATCATGGCATTTTCCAAAGCGCTGAATTCCAGCAGCAAATGATGAAACTGAAATACAAAACCGATCGCTGTATTCCGGTGCTTTGCCAGCTGGATATCATCCAGCTGAAAAACATTCCTGCCCTGGAAATAGAGAAATCCGCTGTCCGGGCGGTCAAGTGTACCCAGGATGTGAAGAAAAGTTGACTTCCCGATACCGGATGCACCGACGATGGCAATGGTTTCCCCGGTATCCACATGAAACTCTACCTCCCTGAGAACATCGATCCGCGATTCACTGGTGCTGAAGCTCTTACACAGGCCCTGTCCAAAAATAAAATGCTCTGTCTTTGGATTTATTGCGTGGCCATTATCATTTTCAGAATGTCCCATAATAGCTGTCATGTTACCCGTAACGAATCGCCTCGACAGGATCCACCTTTGAGGCCTGGTGTGCGGGATAAAGCGTTGCCAGAAAACATATCACCATGGCGGCAGATGCAATCAGTACGACGTCGAGCACTTTGAGGTCAACCGGCAGGGTGGTGATATAGTACACATCAGGATCGAGCTCGATAAACCGGTATTGTTTCAAAAGAATACATAGAACAAATCCCAGACAGGCACCACACAGGGTGCCTATTGTCCCGATCACCATTCCGTTGAATACAAATATTTTGCGAATATTCTGAGTGGTCGCCCCCATAGCCTTTAATATGCCGATATCCCTGGTCTTTTTCATAACCATCATGATCAGGGAACTTGCAATATTAAAGGCTGCAACAAGAATAATCAAGGTCAGAATAATAAACATCGCAGCTTTTTCAAGTTTGAGGGCTGACAGCAGGTTCTTGTTCATCTGCATCCAGTCCTTTGTCCAGTAATGAGGGCCGATCTCTGCCACCATTTTTTCACTGATGTCTTTTGTATTGTAAATATCGTTCACCCGTATTCCAATTCCGGTCACTATATCTCCCATTTTCAATATTTTCTGGGCATCCTTGATGTGGATATAGGCAAAAGAACCATCATACTCATACATGCCGGATTCAAAATAGTCCGTCACCTGAAACCGTTTCATGGCCGGGATATGCCCCATTGGCGAAAGCATTCCCCTGGGAGATATGAGATATACAGTGTCTCCCTTGATAACACCGATGTTTCTGGCAAGCTCCTTCCCGAGAATAATCCCGGGGCATGCCTTTTTCTCAACCTCTTTTGGCGCAACACTAAATCTTTCTTTCAAGGACGTTCCGCTGAAATTCTGAATGACGCTGCCCGCAGATTCAGGAACAATCCCCCTTAAAAGCGCACCAGAAACACCGGAGGATGACCGCAGCATGACTTGTGAAGTAATATATGGGGTGGCGGCTTCAACATCTTCCATGGCCAACACCCGGGTCAAAACGTTCCGATAGTCTGCAAACTGGCCATTGTAACGCCCCAGCACCACATGGGATTCAACCCCCAGGATACGGGACTTCAAGTCTGACTCAAACCCTGCCATAACGGCAAGGACAACAATCAGTGCCATCACCCCAACCATAACACCGGCGATGGAAAGAAGGGTAATGAAGGAGATAAATGTCTGCTTTTGTCCGGTCTTGAGATATCGACCGCCAATGAAAAGTTCAAAATGCATGTAAAATGAACCGGCCCCTATTTTTTCCCTGATGGTTTCATGTGTGGGAACAGAATGACTTCTCGTATGGAAGCAGCGTCTGTCAGCAGCATCACCAGCCGGTCTATACCAATTCCCTCACCCGCTGTCGGTGGCAAGCCATATTCCAACGCTTCAACATAATCTTGATCCATGAAATGCGCTTCCGGATCGCCGGCCTCTCTGTCAGCCACCTGCTGCAAAAATCGTTCTTTTTGATCGCAGGGATCGTTTAGCTCGGAAAACCCATTGGCAATTTCTCGTCCTGCAATAAAGAGTTCAAACCGTTCTGTCAGTGCTTTATCCGTATCGCTTCTTTTTGACAAGGGAGAGACCTCTACCGGGTAGCCGGTGATAAATGTGGGCTGGATTAACTTGGGCTCTACAAGCACGTCAAATAACTTGGTGATTACTTTTCCAATACGATCGGCTTTTGTTATTTCGATCCCCTTTAATGAGGCGAGTTCGAGCAATGCACCGCGGTTATAAAGAATACCCGTATCAACACCGCCGATCTCCTGCAAAGAGTCCAGCAACGAAATCTGGCGCCAATTTCCTGAAAAGTCAATTGACTGCCCTTGATAATGAATAGATGAGGACCCTGTGACCGCAATCGCAACTTCCTGAAACATCTCCTGGGTGATCTGCATCAAGTCCCTGTAAGTGGCATAGGCTTCATAAAATTCAAGCATGGTAAATTCAGGGTTATGCTGGGTTGAAACACCTTCATTTCGAAAGTTACGATTGATTTCAAATACCCGTTCAAATCCACCGATAACCAGGCGTTTTAAATAAAGTTCCGGGGCAATACGCAGGAAAAGATCCATCCCAAGGGCTTTATGAAAGGTCTTAAACGGTGCAGCCTCAGCACCGCCCGGAATTGGCTGCATCATGGGTGTTTCCACTTCCAAATAATCACGGTCAAGCAGAAAGTCCCGGATGGCCTGGATAATCCTGCTCCTTTTGATAAAGATGTCACGGACATCCTGATTCATTATAAGATCAAGATATCGTTGACGATATCGTTTTTCAGGGTCCTTAAGCCCATGAAACTTCTCCGGCAGGGGTCTCACCGCCTTGCAGAGGAGTTTAAATTCGTCTGCCAGAAGCGTCCATTCACCTGTTTTGGTTTGAAAAACAGGGCCTCTCAGACCTACCAGGTCGCCTATGTCAAGTTGTTTAAAAAGGGCGTATCCATCTTCCCCGATTTTGTCTTTGCGTATATAGGCCTGAAGCAGTCCGGTCCGGTCCCTGAACCGGATGAACGATGATTTTCCGAACCGGTTGATGGCCATCATTCTACCGGCGGCACTAAATGGTGCCCCGTCCACGCCAATGGTTTCAGGGGACCCGTCTATGGTATCTTTGATGTCCTTAACCGTGTGGCTTACTTTAAAGTCATTCGGAAAAAGCTGAACGCCCTTTTCTCTGAGGGCCTCCAGCTTATCTCTTCGTTTTTCAATTACATCACTTTTTTTATTCATGTCCATAACCCTGTAACCCACTTAATTCTATAGTAAATACCACCCGCAAAACCATTAAAAAATGACAAAGGGGTGGCTTCTGATGGAACCCATAACCTTAAATTGGACCAACTTGGTTAGGTAACTTATTTGCAGGGAAGTGTCAAGATTTAGTTGGCGGGGTTACTTTGCGGTACAACCTGCTCTAATTTCAGGGTAAATGTTGTTCCCTGATTCACCTTGCTTTTCACGTCGAGCAGGCAGTTATAGGAGACGAGGATTCTCTGAACAATAGACAGACCCAGACCTGTCCCATTGGGCCGGGTGGTAAAGAACGGATCGAAAATCGTCTGAAGGGCGGCCTCTGGTATGCCGCAGCCATCATCACGGATTTCAATGCAGACATGTGCCCGTTTTAACGGGTAGGCGGCGATGTGGATTTGTCCATCCTGATTTATGGCATCCGCTGCATTGAGGAAAAGATTCCACAACACCTGTTGCAAATGCTTTGGATCCATTTCCACCCAAAGACCTTCAGAAAAACGGGTGATTATATTTACATTTCTTTGGCGCGCAATATCTTTCTCAAAAAGCGCCACGACCTCTGTTATCGCCTTATCCAGCTGGATGGTCTCAACCTTGGCAATTTTGGGTTTTGCAAACAAAAGGAAATCAGTCACCAGATTGCTCAAACGATCCGCTTCCCGGAGCACGATCTGCATTAATTTTTCATGTTGTGGATGGTATTCCAGCTCTTCCTGCATAAGCTGAATCGAACCTGAGAGGGATGCCAGGGGATTTTTTATCTCATGGGCCAGCCCCGCTGCCATCTCACCTATGGCTGCTGCTTTTTCCACTCGTTTAACATGTTCTTCCAGGGATAGAAGCTCTGTTTTCGTCTTTTTTTCCTGCTCCGATAAAAGGCTGGTCAAAATGGCGATGGCATAACAGGCCACAGATATGGCCACCACCTTATACACCACATAACTCCCTTTGAGATACGCCGCCGGCAAATCCGACACCACTTCAAACGGCAAAAGGATATTGTGGTATTCCAGAAAGATGAGTGCATTGTACTGCAGGACGCAGAGAGTGGCAATCACCAGGCTCCCGAATCTGAAAAGCAGCATGCTTGAACAGATAATCACCACAAGATACATAAATGTGAAAACGCTGGCATAGCTGCCTGTAATGAATATAATCCCCGTAACAATACAGGTATCTATACCGAGCTGGATATAAATAAACGGAACTGATTTTTGAACAAAATGGTGGATGATAAAATAGCAGATCGAGAGAAGAAGGATCCCTGAGCCGAGTCCTAATACGATGAAAAAAGGAAGGGTTTCGGAGGATGGGCTCTTTCCGATTCCATATATAAGCGTAGAGCCCAATAACAAAAATGCAAAAAGGACCCGAAAAAACATGAGCCCTTTCAGTTTACCCAATTGGTCGGTATCCGGTTGTGCTGATAAATAATTCATGAGAACGAAGATGCTGCACAAGGCCTCGCGAAAACGGTTAGCCCACAGCACCGGCCATCTGAAATACGGGAAGATACATTGAGACCACCAGGCCACCGACAAGGCCACCCATAATGACCATCATCAAGGGCTCAATGGCAGAGGTCAGGTTTTCGACGGCTTGATCGACTTCCTCTTCATAAAAATCCGCAATCTTCTCCAGCATGGAATCCAGTGCACCGGTCGATTCACCAACAGCGATCATGGAGCATACCATGGATGGGAAAACTTTGCTTTCAGATAAGGGGTCAGCCATTGTTCGCCCTTCCGAAATTCCGCTGCGCACACTGTATATCGCCTTTTCAATAACCACATTACCTGCGGTTTTGGCAACAATATCAAGCGCATCCAGAATGGCCACACCGCTTGCCATCATGGTTCCCATGGTACGTGTAAACTTGGACACAGCCACTTTGCGTATTAGTATCCCGACAATGGGCAACTTGAGGAACAGGTCATCCATCATGAACTGTCCTTTTGGGGTCTTATAAAACTGCTTGTAAGCAATAATCAGCCCGATAAATCCAATGATCATCCAGTGAATTTTACTTTGAACCGTTTCACTCATGCTAACGACAATCTGGGTTGGAAGGGGAAGCTCTTTGCCGAAATCGGCAAACATCTCCTCAAACACCGGGATAACAAAAACAAGGATAACAATCACAACAACCACTGCTATGGACAGGGTTATCAAAGGATACATCATGGCACCCTTTACCTGTTTTTTAAGCTTGGCTGCCTTTTCCAGGTAGACGGACAACCTCCTCAGAATGACATCCAGGATACCACCGGCCTCACCTGCTGCCACCATATTCACAAACAAAGAATCAAATTGCTTGGGAAATTTTTTCAATGACTCAGCAAGGGTCTGACCCCCTTCAACCGATTCCTTCATTGATTTTAACAGCTTTTTGAAAGTGACATTGTCCTGCTGGGCCATCAGGATATCCAGGCACTGAATAATTGGCAGGCCGGCATCGATCATGGTAGAGAATTGCCGTGCAAAGACAATAATATCTTCCTGTTGAACTTTTGGCTGTAAAAACTCTATGTTTGCAAATAGATCCTTTGGCTTGGGCTTTATCTTTGTGGGTGTCACCTTGATCCTTTGAAGATGGGCACGTACGGCTGCCTCATTTGCCGCTTCCACTTGACCCTTCTGGCCTTGGAGTTTTCTATTTTTCCCTTCCCATAAATATACAGGCATCTCTTCCCCCTTTTGTATCAATGGAGACCATGTGGAATTTTTGCTAAAATTCCATTCAGGTTTACATCTACCCTCTGCTTATTTGGTTTATTGATTTTTCCACCGGGACTCTGCATCTTGCCTAATGTGCCGGAGGTGCAAAGTGGTGGGAATGAAACTGTCTGGTTCTGCTGCGCAATCCCCCCCAACACGTTCGGTCCATGGCTGAATCATTTATCTGGTTGGATGAGGAATTGGAAAACCCTTCGGCCTACCCCACAACTCAGCACCTTTTCTGTCAAGGGAATTTAGATGAATCTAACGTCAGGCTTTCGCACCGTCAATTATTCATGAAAGATTCAAAGCGGGATAGGGACGGAAGAGTTATAATCTATACCATTTCGCCGGATAAGTCAATATGAAACAACAAACACTTTGGTTCTGCATTAAAGGGGGATTGTCTATTCTAATGACGCCCAGACAACTTTCCGCCTGTTTTCATTACAGGCACGGCCCTCTAAACACATAGTATCTATTTGTTATTAAATGAAATTTATTAAAATTGTTCTTTTTTTCTCATTTTTTCAAACTGAATATTTCTTTTTTTTTCACGCATACAAAAACTTGATAAACAACGCATAACCATGTATCAACAGTATGAGTCTGGAGATTGAAGACTGCTTTTGTGCTCTTTGTACCCTTTTCTTTACATCGCGGTTTGGGAAGGCTGGTGTCTCGACAGGCACCTCAGGTAGCAGCAATGGGATCAAAACCGAAAAATAAAAAATTGACGGTGATCACCACCCATGTGAATGCAGATTTTGACGGCATTGCCTCAATGCTGGCGGCGCAAAAACTGTATCCGGACGCCATCACGGTCTTTCCTGGATCCTATGAAAAAAATTTAAGAAATTTTTTTGTGAATTCAATGGTTTATCTTTTTAATATGGCAGACCTCAAAAAGATAAATTTCTCTGATATTGAACGAATTGTTTTGGTCGATACACGGCGGGAAAACCGAATTGGAGAACTTTCGGCCGTTGTCCAAAAACCCGGTATCGACATTCATATCTATGACCATCATCCGCCGGTCACAGACGATATCAAGCCCAATTATGAAGTTCATGAACCCACCGGTGCCACCATCACCCTCCTGATTGACATCATTAAAGAGAGAGGAATAGAGATAACGCCTGACGAGGCCACCATTATGTGTCTCGGAATATATGAAGATACGGGCTCTTTTACATTTTCTTCAACAACTGAAAAAGATTTTCTGGCAGCAGGATTCCTGGTTTCAAAAGGGGCCAATCTGAATATCATTTCTGATTTGACCACAAGGGAGATAAACCCGGTGCAGGTGAAACTTCTGAATGACATGCTCCAGTCTGCTGCTCACCACAAAATTAATGGTGTGGAAATTATTCTAACCAGTGTTTCAACCGAAGAATACGTACCTGACTTTGCCTTTCTGGTCCATAAGATGATGAAAATGAAAAGTTTCAACGCTATTTTTGCCATTGGCCGGATGGGGAGTAAAATATACATTGTCGCCCGCAGCAGAATCCCTGAAGTCAATGCCGGCCAAATCCTTACATCTCTCGGCGGAGGGGGGCATGCATTTGCCGCAGCTGCTTCAATTCGTGATAAAACCCTCGTTCAGACCGAACACCTTCTTTTTGAAATCCTGTATACCGAAGTCAGATCCATGAGCCAGGCTGCTGACATTATGTCTTCACCTGCAATTGCAATAAACCCGGATGTCTCCTGCCGTGATGCCAGCAAAACACTCACCCGGTATAATGTAAACGCACTTTTGGTGACAAATACCAAAAACAAAGAAGACCCCCTCCTCGGCTATATCTCGCGGCAAGTCATTGAAAAGGCGGTCTACCACCATCTCGAACATGTGCCGGTAAATGAATATATGAACACAGAACTTGCTTCAGTTTCTTCAGATTCGGATTTGCTCGAGGTTCAGGAAAAAATTATAGAAAACAAACAGCGCATTCTTCCGGTGGTGGACGAGGGTATCATAAAAGGAGTGATCACCCGCACGGATCTCCTGAATATCCTGGTAGATCAGTCCAAGGGAACCAGCAGCGATATCCCTGATCCCTTTAAAAAAACACCTCCGGCGAGAACCCGGGATGTTCGCAGACTCATGAAAGAGCGCATTCCAGACAATCGGATCAATGTTCTCAAAACCATCGGTACGGTTGCAGATGAAATTGGTTACGCAGCTTATGTGGTGGGCGGCTTTGTCAGGGATTTGTTTTTATACAGGCCAAATGAGGATATGGATATTGTTATTGAGGGGGATGGGATCGCCTTTGCAAAAAAATATGCCAAACTCACAAATGCCCGGATTCATACCTATGAGAAATTCGGCACTGCCGTTATTATTTTCCCGGACAGCTCTAAAATAGATGTGGCGTCTGCAAGGATGGAATATTATAAATTTCCGGCAGCGCTGCCCGTTGTTGAGATGAGTTCCATAAAACTGGATCTTTTCAGAAGGGATTTTACCATCAATTCACTTGCCATACAGCTCTCTCCGGAAAACTTCGGTACCCTGATCGATTTTTTTTCAGCCCAGCGGGATATAAAAGAAAAAATAATCCGTATCCTGCATAATCTGAGCTTTGTTGAGGATCCTACCCGGGTGTTCAGGGCCATCCGGTTTGAGCAGCGGTTCGGGTTCTCTATTGGAAAACTGACATCCGGATTGATTGAAAATGCCGTTAAAATGGATTTTTTAAAGCGGCTCAGCGGCCATCGGGTTTTTTCTGAATTGCGCCAGATTTTCGAGGAAGACAATCCGACTCCGGCTGTTATACGCCTATCTGATTATAATCTTATGCAATTCATTCACCCTTCAATAAAAATCAATAAAAAACTGATCGCAACACTTAATTCGGTCAGGAAAGTTTTGACCTGGCATGATTTGCTTTTTTTAGAAGAATCATATAAGAAGTGGGCCGTTTATTTTTTGGCTCTGTTCAGACAATGCGACAGGAATACATCTGATGACATCTGTCGTCGTTTGGAGCTCTCACCTAAATATTGGCATTTTTTCTCCAATGAACGGTTTGATGCAGACAAAACGCTTCAAGATCTGGAACGCAAGCTGCCCACAAAAAACAGCACGCTGTATAAACGGATCCACCATTTTAAAACCGAACTGATTCTTTATATGATGGCAGTGACACGGCAGAAAAAAGTTGAAAAAGCGATCTCAAGATATTTCACAAAGTTAAAGGGCACCCGTATTTCAATCAAAGGTCGGGATCTGAAAAAAATGGGGGTGACACCCGGTCCTCTCTACAGCCAGATTTTAGCCGGTACATTTGATGCCAAGCTGAATGGGCGACTGAAGACAAGAGACGATGAACTCGAATTCGCACGACATTATATTTCATCGAAATTGACCATTTAACGCTGGCTGTTTGTTATAGGAGAAGGGCCATGGAAAAAAAACGAATTCTAAGCGGCATGCGGCCCACCGGACCGCTTCATCTCGGTAATCTGCATGGTGCACTGGCAAACTGGGTTAACATGCAGGATGAGTATGATTGTTTTTTCTTTATCGCTGACTGGCATGCCCTGACAAGCGATTACGAAGCGCCCGGAGCAATCTCCGGGTATGTCAAAGAAATGATGATTGACTGGTTAAGCGTCGGGCTTTCACCGGAAAAAAGTACCTTGTTTGTCCAGTCCCACATGAAGGAACATGCAGAGCTTTATCTCATCCTTTCCATGATAACGCCTGTGCCCTGGCTTGAACGGAACCCCACATACAAGGAACAGATTATCCAGCTGGCAAACAAAGACCTCTCGACCTTTGGCTTCTTGGGATACCCGGTACTCCAGGCCGCAGATATCATCATATACAAGGCCCACGGCGTTCCGGTGGGGGTGGATCAGGTTCCGCACATTGAAATCACACGGGAAATCGCAAGGCGATTTAATCATTTATATGGTAATTTATTCCCCGAACCAAAGGCGATCTTAACTGAAACACCCAAAATACTCGGTATTGACCGCCGAAAAATGAGCAAAAGTTATAACAATGCCATTTATATGTCAGACAATCCGGATAAAATTTCCGAAACAGTGGCCAGAATGGTCACAGACCCGCAGCGGGCCAGAAAAAGTGACCCCGGCAACCCGGATGTCTGCAACGTTTATGAGTTTCACAAGCTCTACAGCGAGGATAAAACGGTAAAAGATGTCAACGCCCGATGCCGCGCGGCAAAAATCGGATGCGTCGAATGCAAGCAGATCATGGCCGGAAACCTGGCAAAATTCCTTGAACCGATTCGTGAAAAAAGGGCGTATTACGAATCCCGGCCCGACCTGGTGAATGATATTATCAACACAGGAGATGAAAAGGCAGGGAAGGTGGTTCAACAGACCATGGAAGAAGTCAGAACAGCCATTAAAATGTAAAGGGGTGCGATGGGTTCCGACCAGGAGTATAAAGTTAAACTTGATATCTTTGAAGGTCCCATGGATCTCCTGGTTCATCTTATTAAAAAAACAGAAGTGGACATCTATGATATCCCTATTGCTTTGATTACTGATCAGTTTTTGGCCTATATCGACTGGATGAAATCCATGAATATTGATTTTGCCGGCGATTTTATTTTAATGGCAGCCACTTTAACCCAGATAAAATCGAAAATGCTTTTGCCAGATCATAGTGATGAGGAAGCGGAAGAGGACCCTCGATTGGAGATTACCCGGCCTTTGCTTGAATTTCTTCAAATAAAAGACGCGGCAGATGAGCTTTTGCACAGATCGCTTTTGGGTGAAGATACATTTACCAGAACGCCTGTAAAAGAAGATATCTATATTGATGAAGAAGATCAATTTATCAAGGTGGGCCTCTTCGAATTAATTGATGCCTTTCAGGTGATACTCAAAAATATTTCAGAGGACGACCGGATAGACCTGACTGCAGAAAAAATATCCATCCGGGCTCGGATCAACGAGATTGTAGATGTTCTGGAGAAAAAAGGGTCCATCACCTTCAGTGAACTGTTCAAAGGGGATCGCACAAAAAGTGATGTGGTGGTTACTTTTCTTGCCATCCTGGAAATGACAAAAGTCAATTTAATACAAATTGCCCAGCATGTTCAAAGCGGTATTATCAGGTTGTTTTATGTTTAAGCCGGACATGCATCAGGATCTAACTGACGACCATGGAAAATATTAAAAACATTCTCGAAAGCCTCATCTTTGTTTCAGATGAACCCTTATCAGTGAACCGGATAAAAAAAGTACTCCCGGATGTGGACATCCGGGAAATCAGACAAGGACTGATCAGCCTGATTGATGAATATGATACCCGCGATGGCGGGTTTTACCTGCGTGAAATTGCAGGTGGATACCAATTTCGCAGCGCTCCTGCCTATCGGGAGTATGTGCTGAAACTGATCCAGCCGAATCCCATCCGTCTGAGCAAGGCGTCCCTTGAAGCCCTATCCATTATCGCCTATCGCCAACCGGCTATCCGCTCAGATATCGAGCACATCAGAGGGGTTGATTCCGGGGGTGTCCTCCGGCTTCTGCTGGAGCGAAAACTAATACGTATCCTGGGCCGCAAGGAAATTCCGGGCCGGCCTCTGATTTACGGCACCACAAAGCAGTTTCTCGAAATATTCGATCTTAAAAATTTAAGTGATCTCCCCTCTCTCAAAGAGATAGAAGAAATGGGCAACAGGACACCCGAGCCCTCTGACCAGGTCCCGCTGGCGTTAAATGAGGCACCCGGACCTGAGACTGGGCCCCAGGCAAAACCCGGCTCTGTATCTGAATCAGGGCCGGATATAGCGTCTGAACCGGATTCCGGGCCGGAGTCAGACTCCGGCACAAAGGCGGAGACCCAGGAGAATCCAACGAATAGTGCTTGACAACGCCGGCCATCTTCATGCCTTTTGTTAGGCGCGGGATTCTGCAGATGCTACCGTCTCTATCTTGGATAGCTCGGCTTTCATCCGCTGCCCTGCATGCCACAAATCATATGCTTGCTGCATGCGCAACCAGAGCCCTGGCCCATTGCCAGCAAACTTACCAATTCTAAGTGCCATTTCAGTTGTGATTGGATGAGTACAGGCCAAGACACGGTGTAACTGCTGCCGTGAAATACCAAGCCGCCGCGCAGCTTCGCTAACGGACAGGTCGAGGACTGGAAGCACATCTTCACGCAGAACCTCACCGGGATGAGTTGGTGGACGATTCAAAGGACGTTTAACGAAATACTCTTCCATGGTTTTACCTCAATGATATTGTTCAATATCTACCCGCAGCGCCTCACCCTCCTGCCACCCAAATATGATACACCATGGGCCGTTGATGTGGATACTGTAACGTTTAGGTACTCCCTGAATGCCGTGGAAATTGAACCCCGGCACATTCAAATCTGTCAATGACTCTGCTTGATCCAAAGCTTCCAAGC
>JAUXCK010000313.1 GCA_030618925.1 Desulfobacteraceae bacterium | reverse complement strand
GTACCGAGCTGTTGAATAATGACACATCGACCCCCAGGTTTGTCGTTGATCGCGCTGGAGAATATTTCGTCAGGTTGAACGTCAATGACGGATCCGACAGTTCCGCCGACATTGTGACCCTGTCGGCGGCTTCACAATAGATGGCGAATCGTCTTTCAACCCTGTGACTTGTCCTGCCTGCAGAAGGCAAGCGACCCCTCGAAAAATCCTGGGGACCCGGCACAATATCCGGTTTTAAAAAAACAACATGCATCAAATTTCCAGAAACAACCGGTTATTTCCAGAAAAAGCTGCCAAGAACAAGTAAAACAACACCGATACAAAACAACATGATATACACTGGTGCAGTGATAAGAAAGTCGGCGGTGCTGTATACCAGGTGGGACGATAGATTATCAACCCAGTCGATAGCGTCAGGGCCCAGGACATCAACCAGGCGTAGATTTTTCCATGCGGTTTTGGTATCCATGAGCATGGCAATTCCCTGAAAACCAAACAGGAGACCTGCGCCGACGATTGAAAGAAGACCCAGGAGAGTAATTTTAGACATTTGGCCTGCTCCTTCCTGATGCGGACATTCTGAGATTCAATTGAATCCGACAACCGTATTAATGACTTCTGAAAAGGAATCTAAAGGTATAAACCGGGATAACGGACCTTGAAAGTAACCTGTCAAATCGCTGTATCGTTATTTATACACTTTTGTTCTGATTTTAGCAAGCGCAAATACATCAGCTTTTAGAGCTTACCCATGGCAATCAGCATAGCACTCATCATCCTGTCGGGTCTGGCCGCAGATTATCTGTTCCGCCGTGCAAAACTCCCCGGCCTTGTCGGTATGCTCATGGCCGGCATCCTGTGCGGGCCCTACCTCCTCAACCTGATGGCGCCTGAAATGCTTACAGTTTCAGGTGATTTCAGAAAAATTGCCCTTATCGTCATCCTTCTGAGGGCAGGCTTTGAGCTGCGCCGCGACACCCTCATCCGTGTTGGCCGGCCGGCTCTTTTAATGAGCACAATTCCGGCCCTTTTTGAAATAGGAGGGGTCATGCTGGTTGCCCCGTACTGGCTCAACATCAGTTATCTGGAGGCAGCTGTTCTAGGGTCTATTCTGGCAGCTGTTTCACCTGCTGTTGTCGTTCCGCTCATGATTGATTTTATGGATCAGGGACGGGGGACAAAAAAAGGGCTGCCAACACTGATATTGGCGGCATCGTCTATTGATGATGTTTTCGTCATTGTTCTTTTTACCATTTTTTTGGGAATGGTTGGTGGCGAAGCAACCCCTGTCTGGATCAAACTAGCGGAAATCCCCGTATCTATTGTTCTGGGCATTATCCTGGGATTTGCCATTGGCGCCATTTTATATCGCCTGTTTCAAAAATATGACTGGCGCCCCCCGAAACGAACCCTGACGGTTCTCGCCGTGTCTGTGCTGCTCACCTGGCTTGAAGAGCAATGTAAAGGCTGGCTGCCTGTTGCCAGCCTGCTCGGCGTTATGGCCATCGGCTTCATTATTCTGGACAAGGCAGAACCCATTGCCCATATTATCTCCCAGAAACTCAAAAAACTGTGGGTGTTCGCAGAGTTGCTTCTTTTTATGCTGGTGGGCGCTCAAGTCAATATTCATGTGGCCTGGGAAGCGGGGCTTATCGGCACTGCTGTCATCTTTGTCGGTCTTGTCTTTCGAAGCATTGGCACTTATATCTCTCTGGCCGGCAGCCGGCTGAATTGGAAGGAAAAAATCTTCTGTATCGTGGCCTACCTCCCCAAAGCCACTGTCCAGGCTGCCATAGGGGCTATGCCGCTGGCGGCGGGAATGGCTTCCGGAGAACTTATCCTGGCAGTGGCTGTTCTGTCAATTCTTCTCACAGCCCCTCTGGGCGCCATCGGCATCATGATACTGGGGCAGCGCGTGTTGGAATATGATGCGCATGCGATCTACAAATTCAAAGAACTTCGAAAACAGCTCGCCCTGCCGCACGTGGGTGAGCGGGTACGTCGCAAACGATTCAGTACGGTATGGAAAATCATTGAAGAGAAAGAAACATGGATCAATATTCCGGCCCGGCCGGATATGGCCCACGGGCAGGTGGAGAGCATTCCATCCATTGAAATCCGCTTCTGGCAGGAAGAAAACGGCGCAACACCCGGCACAGGGAAAACCATTTCCTGTCAATACCATCAAAACAGCCCTCGTTTTCAGGACCAATGGGAGATACTCTATGACTGGTGATTCAAGTTATTCACCATACGTCTCTCAAAAGACAGACGCTGTTCTCAAATGCCATTATGTCACGTCCCCTTTTTTTGGGGAAGCGGGAAGCCACTAGAATAATGATCCACCAGGGTTCCGTCCGCTTTTTTAACGACGATCAGGCTTTCCACATTGCCGATCCGGTTCACAAGCGCAAGCCCTCTTTCAGCCCCCATAACCATCACTGCGGTCGCCAGTCCGTCGGCAACCGTGCAGGTATCAGCAATAATTGAAACGCTGACGACTTGATTGGCCACAGGATAACCGCTCCGCGGATCAATCACATGGGAGTACATTTTCCCGTCTATTTCAAAAAAATTCCGGTAATCGCCGCTGGTCGCCATGGCTTTATTATGCAGGGCAACCACTTTATACACCTGATTAAGGGATGCACTTTTCAATGGGATATTAATACCGATGCGCCAGTTTCCGCCATCCTTCCGGACACCTGATGCAAACACTTCTCCGCCGATCTCCACCAGAAAATTATCCATCCCCTTCCCATGAATAAGCCCTGCCACCCGATCAACCCCGTACCCCTTGGCGATGGATCCAAAATCAAGGAACACATCGGGTTTTTTCTTCACCAGGTACCGCCCATCCTGAAGATCTATCAAATGAAACCCAATGCGCGGCAGTTGTTCATCGATCTCTTTTTTTAAAGGAATCCGGTTTTGAATACCCCTGTTTCCAAACCCCCACAGATTCACCAGCGGGCCCACTGTCCCGTCCCAGGCCCCTTCTGTCTCATCATACAATTTCCTGGCGGTCTGAAAAACCAGGATAAAATCATCTGAAATGGGAAATCGTCCTGTAGACCGGCTCGTATTAAACCTGTTGATCTCGCTGTCTTTTATATAAAGCGACATGCTCTCGTTAATTGCCTTGAGGTGTGAGCGTATGCCATCTTCAAGAGATCTTGTGTCATTGAAACAGCCGGTGACCACCTTCACCCGGTATGTGGTGCCCATGGTCTTCCCTGAAAAAACCACCTCCTTTTTCAGGCTGCACCCGGCGGTACATGCAAGAAAAAAAATTAAAAAACAGCAAATAAATAGTTTTCGCATGATCATCTGGTCGTATCAAAAGACGCTTTGGCAAGGGATCGATATTCCAGTTCTGTGCCCCCAAAGATGTCCAGCGCACTGCCCACTGTAAAATCGAGGCACCCTTTTCCCAGTTCATGGATCTTCCGGATATCCGCCATGGACTGAATGCCGCCTGCATAGGTAATCGGGATACCGGCCCACTTTCCCAGAATCTCGATAAGGGGTGTTTCGATCCCCTGGCGCTTCCCCTCCACATCAACCCCATGAATTAAAAATTCACTGCAAAACCCGGACAGGTCATGGAGGAGTTCAGGGGAGATTTTCTCTCTGGAAAACGTTTTCCAGCGATCGGTCACAATAATGTATTGTCCATCCTGCCTGCGACAGCTGAGATCCAGGACAAGCCGTTGTTTTCCTATGGATTGAGTCAATCCCCTAAGCCGGTCTTTGTCAATCTTTCCATTATAAAAAACCCATGAGGTGACAATGACGGCCGCTGCACCGGCATCAAGCCATGCCGTTGCATTATCAATATGGATCCCGCCGCCGATCTGCATGCCGCCCGGCCATGCTGCCAGTGCTTTTTGAGCCGCGTTTTCATTTCCCGGCCCCAGCTGGATAATGTGCCCACCTGAAAGCTTGTCCTTTCGGTACAGCTCAGCATACCACTCGGACGGCTTTTCGGCCTGAAAATTGGTTATGGGGGAATTGCCGTCCTTGTCGCCAAGTGTCGAGCCGACAATCTGTTTTACAACTCCCTGGTGCAGATCAATACAGGGTCTGAAACGCATGGTATTTTCTCTTCTTTCAGAACAGGCCCAAGTCCCTGATCTTCGAAAGTTCATCCTCTAAATCAGATACCAGGGGGTTAAGTGT
>JAUXCK010000108.1 GCA_030618925.1 Desulfobacteraceae bacterium | reverse complement strand
TAAAGCGAACCGCAGAATGTCGAATGTCGAATGACGAATGTCGAAGGAAGGGACTGAACAGCGAATGTCGAATATCGAATGTCGAAGGGTGGTATCGCTACGCTCTGTCAATTTCAATTATTTAGTCGCCGGGTTTGGAACCCGCCCCTACGATTTTTCTGAACAGGCATTAACAGCAAACAAGGGGCATATTTTGACATTCAGTGTTCAGTATTCGAAATTCAAAATTCTCTTTTTAGGCCTGACATTGAATGTGGTTTCGTTTCGTGCTGTCAATTTTATATATTGATGGAGCGCAGCGACGCCTTCCTTCGATATTCGGCGTTCGACATTCGAAATTCAAAATTCGCTCTTAAAACTTTGTCCGCCTCCGGTTGATCCGGGTCAGGAGAAAAATGATGCAGAAAGAAAAAAAGGCTGTTCTGGGGTGGGCCCTTTATGATTGGGCCAACTCCGCATTTGCAACAACCGTCATGGCCGGTTTTTTTCCTATATTTTTCAAACAGTTCTGGAGCTATGGCGCGGATGTCAACATGAGTACGGCCCGTCTCGGGTTTGCAAATTCGATTGCGAGCCTGCTGGTGGCCCTGATGGCCCCTGTCCTGGGCGCTATCGCGGATAAAGGATCCGTCCGGAAGAAATTTTTGATATTTTTTGCCTATCTCGGGGTATTGATGACCGCAACGCTGTTTCTGATCCAGAAAGGGGACTGGGGATTGGCGGTTTTTGTCTATGCCATGGGCATTATCGGCTTTTCCGGATCGAATGTGTTTTATGATTCTCTGCTGCCGGACATAGCAGAAGAGAGCCGAATCGACTATGTATCTGCCTTTGGTTTTTCCATGGGGTACCTGGGCGGCGGGTTATTGTTCCTGCTTAATGTCGTCATGACCCTGAAACCGGAACTCTTCGGACTGCCGGATGCAGCAACGGCTGTTCGATATTCGTTTATCACTGTCGCACTCTGGTGGGGCGGGTTTACCATTTTTACGATCCTGTGGGTTCCTGAGGAAAAAACAGGAACCGAAACCGGAAATGGCATTGACATCATCAAGGCCGGGTTCGGGCAGTTTATCAATACTTTTAAAAAAATTCGTCATTTAAAAATGATATTCCTTTTCCTCCTGGCCTACTGGTTCTATATCGACGGCGTGGATACGATTATCCGGATGGCTGTGGATTACGGCATGACTCTGGGGTTTGCTTCCAATGATTTGATCGTTGCGCTCTTGATTACTCAATTTGTCGGATTTCCTGCTGCATTGATTTTCGGCAAGCTCGGGGGGAGCTGGGGTGTCAAAAAATCAATTTACCTTGCCATTGGCGTGTATATCGGAATTACCATATGGGGGACGATGATGACGGTGAAGCAGGAGTTTTATATGCTGGCTGTTGTGATCGGACTTGTTCAGGGAGGCATTCAGGCCCTCAGCCGGTCCTATTACTCGCGCCTGATTCCAAAAGGACAGAGCGCCGAGTACTATGGATTCTACAACATGCTGGGAAAATTTGCCGCTATCATGGGACCGGCCCTCATGGGGATTACCGGGCTGATTGCCCGGCGGGCCCTGATGCCTCCGTCGCCAACACAGGGTCAAATCGAGGCAGTGGGGCAGCTTGCGGCCAGATGGAGCATCGGGTCTATCGTCATTCTCTTTATTATTGGCGCGGTGCTGCTCTATTTTGTGGATGAAGAAAAAGGGAAAGCGGAAATTGCGCATCTTGAAGGGTGATTGTTGAGGGGAGAAATTACAGATGAACAGCGGAGGATTTTAAAATGAAAAAAAAGGTCGTTGTCTGGCTGATTGTCGTGGCGGTCATTTTTGTTGTGGGGTGGTTTTTATGGAATTATATCATCCCGAGTGAGGATATTCAAAAAGGTATGAAGGACATGCGGGCCGATGCAGTGGGCCTTAATCGTTCAATTACGCACACCTTGTATGACGGGTCGAAGAAGACATGGGAATGCAAAACAAAAATATATTCATTCCCGGCAGAAGGGGGTGGGGCGGCGTTTGCGTTTATTGACGGCGACGGCAAAAAAGTAATCTGCGGGCCTGGATGGCGAATAGAAGAAAAATAGGAGTTGACACTAAATCGCGTTAAGGGCTTTGTTCCGTATGGACTGGACCCGGGCGGCATTATTTGAGAAAATGTAGTCCACCCCCCGGTTCAGTTCCCTGAACAGGGCATTTTTCGATGCAATATATCCGGTCCCGACTTTCTGCCCCATGCTTTTATGTCTCTTCATCAGTGCGTGTGTGAATAGAAAATAATGTCCGTTCAGGCCGCCATATCCTTTTTGCATGGCAAGCCGGCTCAGATACCGGATATTCCATTCTGCGATCAAAAGGAATCCTGATTTGTCCGTAAAATGCATAAGGGATAACATTTCCGGAACTAAGGACACGATATGAAAATCCAACCCGGGTTTTAACGGGGCGAACAGGTCTTTCAGCACCTGGTTTTGATGGTCTGGATCAGGATAGCGCTCCTTCTTGATTTCAATCATGAAATGCAGTTTCCCACCGAATGCGTCAATCACTTCTTCCAGGTTCGGGACAAGCGGACAACTCTGTTTTAATTCAGAGCGGGTCAATTCGGATATTATTAATTCATCCCCAAAAACTCTTTGAAGGTCCGGATCATGGCAAATCACAGGATGAAGATCTTTGGTCCACCGGATATCAAATTCTATTCCCCATATCCCTTTGTCCAGCGCCTGCTCGAAGGCAGGCAGCGTATTTTCAAAAATGGTCCTGTTGTCATGTTCTCCCCTGTGGGAGATGATCCGGCAGTGTTCCAGACGCGTTTTGTCCGGGACAGGCTGAGGCAACAGGGCAAAAATGGAATCGATAAGGTTTTGGATTTGGCTTTCCAGCTTAGATGAAATGCTCATGTTTTGGCAACCCGATTTTGAAGAGGTTAAGATACCGTAATATTTCAAATCCGTTTGCAAATTGCAAGTTTCTTGAGAAAATAAAACAAACCGCACCCTGCAGGATCTGTGATGCATTTTTGTTTGACACACAATGAATTTAAAATTATGCTGATAAGTCACCAGGACCCTTTTACCAGCCTGGATGGGGTCGGTTTGTGCCGATTTGAGTTAACCCCTTTATATAAACCTTGACACTTATCCTGCTAAAAGGAGGCGGACATGATTGTTGTTGCCAAATTAAAAGTAAAGAGCGGTTCAGAAGAGCAGTTCGAAAATGCAGTACGGGAAGCGCTGCCTGAAGTCGAAAAAGAGGAAGGCACCCTGGTGTATTCCCTGCATCGGTCCCAAAAGGATCCAAGCGTATTTATGTTTTACGAAAAATATACAGGTGCGGATGCCCTCACCGTTCACAGCGCGACGCCGCACTTTAAAACAATGTTCGGTGTCCTTGGTCCGCTTCTGGATGGCGCACCGGAAATTGATACGTATGATGAGGTGGCGGGGATTAACAAATAGCTTGAGAAAATACCCTGCAAAGAAAGAGCGCAGCACCAGGGAGATCCCGACACAGATTAAGGACAGAAATCTGGTAAAAGAACGGCGCCGGCAGATTGTTGATGCTTCGGTTCAGCTGTTTATTAAAAATGGGTTTCACAAAACCACAACCCGCCAGATCGCAGATGCTGCAGGGCTTTCCATAGGGTCGCTTTATGAATATGTCACATCAAAGGAAGATGTTCTTTACCTTGTGTGTGATGCCATCCACGCTGAAGTTGAAACCAGTGTTGAATCTGTTTTATCCCGGGCGACCTCTGGCCGCAAGGCGCTGACAGAAGTCATCAGAGAATATTTTTTAATCTGTCATCAGATGAATGACCCTATATTGCTCATGTATCAGGTGACCCAGTTCCTGCCGCCCCGGTGGAAGCAAAAGGTATTGGAAAACGAGATCCGCATCACAACTATTTTTGTTGATGTGTTGAACCGGATGACAGCATCCGGTGATCTACCGCAGATGAATCCCAAAACGATTGCGCTTGTTGCCCATAATATTTCTGTCTTAGGCCAGGCCTGGGCATTCAGACGATGGGTGTATAACCGGCAGTACTCCATTGAAGAATATATTGCGTTTCAGACCCAATCCATTTTCGGCATTTTCAACTGCCAGAAAAACCCATAAATGACAGGAGTAGAAATGGCAGACGATGCAATAGCTTACAGACCCAATCATCATATTCGTGTGATTACCGCCACATCGCTGTTTGACGGCCACGATGTGGCCATTAATATCATGCGCAGGATACTCCAGGACACAGGGGTTGAAGTGATTCATCTGGGGCACAACCGGTCGGTCCAGGAGATTGTCGATGCGGCCATTGAGGAAGACGCACAGGGCGTGGCGGTATCCTGTTATCAGGGCGGCCACATTGAATTTTTTAAATACATCGTTGATCTTTTAAAGGAAAATAATGCCTCTCATGTCAAGGTGTTCGGCGGGGGCGGCGGTGTGATTGTTCCGGATGAGATCAGGGAACTGGAGGCATATGGCGTCACCAAGATCTATTCGCCTGAGGAAGGGGCGAAATGGGGCCTTCAGGGGATGATCAATCACCTGGTTCAGCAGCTTGATTTCAAAATAGAAAGAGACATTCATATGGACGCCCTGTCCCCGGATAACCCGCTGGCTGTGGCGCACTTCATCTCCCAGGTCACCCATGCAAAAAGTCATGATGCGGCGCGTCTTCAAGAGATCCGGGCAGGTCTTCATGAGAGGATGGGGGACCGAATCATTCCGGTCGTCGGCATCACCGGCACCGGCGGAGCCGGAAAGTCCTCTTTGACCGATGAGTTTATTCTGCGGCTCCTTTTTGACGTCAAGGATATTCATGTGGCCATCATTTGCGGGGATCCTTCACGGCGGAAGACCGGGGGCGCTCTCCTGGGCGATCGGATCCGGATGAATGCCATCAAGGATCCCAGAATTTACATGCGAAGCCTTGCCACCCGTCAGTCTGAAACGGAGATTCCGATTGCCATGCCTGAGGTGATCGACGTGGTAAGGGCGGCCGGGTATGATTTGATTCTCATTGAAACCGCGGGAATCGGCCAGGGAGATTCAAAGATCTCTGACCTGGTTGATCTGTCCGTCTATGTCATGACCAGCGAATTCGGGGCTGCCACTCAGCTTGAAAAAATTGACATGCTCGATTATGCCGATATTGTGGTGGTGAATAAATATGAAAAGCAGGGGAGCGAAGATGCCCTGCGGGATGTCTGCAAACAGGTTCAGCGAAACAGAAAGGCGTTTGACCGGCCATCCCATGACATGCCGGTTTTTGGCACCATTGCCTCAAAATTCAATGATGATGGTGTGACGGCTTTTTACCACGCAATCCTTGACGCCATTGCAGAAAAAACCAGTGCAGGTTTTACATCAGGCCTTCCGAGACCCGGGACAAAGAGTTCCACATCCAAAACCATTATTATACCGTCTGAGCGGACGCGCTACCTGTCCGAAATCTCCGAGGCAATCCGGAACTATCATGCGCATACTCAGGCGCAGGTGGCTGCGATTCAGAAGGTCTGGCACCTCAAAGAGGCAATGAAGGTCATTGAAGGGGGAAAAACAGGTGAGGACCTGCCGGGGATGCTTGAGCGGCTGAAAAAGGAGGTCACCCAATCTGAAGAGGGTCTGGACAAAGAGACCGCATCTCTTTTAGAGGAGTGGGAGGAGATGAAAAATGTATACGAAAGAGAGGAACTGGTATACAGGGTCCGGGACAAGGAGATCCGGATTCCCCTTTTCACCGAATCCCTGTCACATACGAGAATTCCCAAGATTTCACTCCCGAAATTCACGGATCCCGGAGAAATCTTTCGATGGATGCGGGGCGAAAATGTTCCCGGAAAATTTCCATACACTGCCGGCGTGTTTCCGCTTAAACGGGTGGATGAAGACCCGACACGGATGTTTGCAGGAGAAGGTGATCCCATCCGGACAAACCAGCGGTTCAAACTTCTGTCCGCCGAGCATGAGGCCACACGGCTGTCCACGGCTTTTGACTCCGTGACCCTGTACGGGTATGATCCGGACATTCGGCCGGACATTTATGGAAAGGTCGGCACTTCCGGCGTCAGTATCTGTACAATTGATGATATCCGTCTCCTGTATGACGGGTTTGATCTGTGTGCGCCCAACACGTCTGTTTCCATGACCATCAACGGTCCGGCGCCCATGATTCTTGCCATGTTCTTGAATACAGCCGTAGATCAGGAGGCGGAGAAATTTAAAGCTGAAAAAGGAAAATCGCCCGGTGCCGAAGCGGTTCGTGAAATCCGGTCAAGGGTGCTTTCAAATATTCGGGGGACGGTTCAGGCAGATATTCTCAAAGAGGACCAGGGACAAAATACCTGCATATTTTCCATTGAGTTTGCCTTGAAAATGATGGGAGATGTCCAGGAATATTTTATCCAGCACAATATCCGTAATTTCTATTCAGTGTCCATATCCGGATACCACATCGCAGAAGCCGGGGCCAACCCGATCACACAGCTTGCCCTGACGCTTGCCAACGGGTTTACCTATCTGGAGTATTACCTGGCCCGGGGGATGAAAATAGACAGCTTTGCACCCAATTTTTCTTTTTTCTTTTCAAATGGTCTGGATCCTGAATACACGGTGATCGGCCGGGTGGCCAGACGCATCTGGGCCATTGCTCTCAGGGAAAAATATCACGGCATGGACCGTTCTCAGATGTTGAAATATCATATCCAGACGTCCGGCAGATCTTTGCACAGTCAGGAGATTCAGTTTAACGATATCCGGACCACACTGCAGGCGTTGTGCGCGGTATACGACAACTGCAACAGCCTTCACACCAATGCCTATGACGAGGCCATCACCACGCCGAGTCCTGAATCCGTCAGGCGGGCACTTGCGATCCAGCTCATTATCAATCGGGAATGGGGCTTTGCAAGGGTCGAGAATACCCTGCAGGGCAGCTTTGTGGTCGAGGAACTGACACGCCTGGTGGAAGAAGCCGTTCTGATGGAGTTCGACCGGATTACCGACCGGGGAGGCGTTCTGGGTGCCATGGAGACCGGCTACCAGAGAGGCAGCATTCAGGAAGAATCCATGCATTATGAACACTTGAAACACGCAGGGAAACTCCCCATCGTGGGTGTCAATACATTTCGTAATCCAGACACATCAGGCGGAGAGGCGTTGTCTTTCGTGGAACTGGCCAGGGCAACAGAAGCCGAAAAGAAATCCCAGATTACACGGCTTGAGGAATTCAAGAAAAGGAACCGGAAAGAAGCGCCGGCTGCTCTCGAGCGCCTTCAAAAGAAAGCCCTTGCCGGAGATAATGTTTTTGAAGAACTGATGGATACGGTCAGGGTGTGCTCTTTGGGGCAGATTTCCAAAGCATTGTATGAAGTGGGGGGACAATACCGGAGAAACATGTAAGATGGCATTAATACCCGAGCGCTTCATTGATCAGAATGACGGATATATCGGTCAGCATCGGTTTCCGGTGAAGGATGACCGTAATATTACAGATTCGTTGGGGGGCATTGCAGTCATTGCACACGCCTGTTTCCGCACAAGGTGTATCCATGCCGAGGCTTTTGGCTCGCATGGGCCCGGCCACGTCATGAACCCGTCTTATGGCTGATTCAAGATCCATGGTCACCTTGTTCATCCCTGCAACAATAATGACTTTTTTAGGACCAAAGGTCATGGAATTGGTCCGATTCCCGATACCGTCCACGTTCACCACTTCGCCTGTCACCGAGACAGCATTAGCGCTGCAAAAAAAGCAGTCACAGCGCATTTGCTTTTTGCGAATGCCAAATGCCTCTTCAAAGCTCAGACTTTGATCCAGATGGTCGAAAACGGTTTTTCCCTGTGCCTTGAGGTCATCCAGAATACCCAGGGAGCGAGTGGTGTCTGACCCGCCAAACCCAAAACTGTCATAACCGGCCGTCATGTCATGGATGATCTTGCGCGCAGGGTCGACAGCAGGTGCAAAATGAGCGTCAAACCCATGTTTTTTAAGATTTTTGACGCATTTCTCCCCGAGCTTTCCCCAAAGCCATGTTTTATATTCACTGCTCATGGTTCATTACCCTCCATTTTGGATATAAAAGAGAATGTCGAAGGACATAAAAAGCGAATGTCGAAATCGCTTTTCTCCGGTTTTGAAATCCC
>JAUXCK010000037.1 GCA_030618925.1 Desulfobacteraceae bacterium | reverse complement strand
TGCCCACCAGAACACCGGTTTCAAAAACAACCCCTTCTTCTGCCATGAGGCTGATACGACGGTCGACAATCTTTTTTTCAAGTTTAAAGTCCGGAATTCCATAACGAAGCAGGCCGCCTGGTTTTTCGGCGTCATCAAAAACGATGACCCTGAACCCGGCCTTGTTGAGCGTGTCGGCAGTTGCCAGACCTGCAGGGCCGGATCCGATGATGGCAACATTCTTGTCGTGATAGCGTTTTGGCGGGTTGGGCCGAACAAGTCCTTTTTCAAATCCTTTTTCGATAATCGCAAGTTCGATCTGTCTGATGGTGACAGGGTCTGTGTTGATGCCGGCGACACAGGCTGTTTCACAGGTGGCAGGGCAGATCCTGCCCGTGAATTCAGGAAAATTATTTGTTGAAAGGAGGATACTCAGGGCCTGTTCCCATTCTCCGTGATATACAAATTCATTAAACTCCGGAATGACATTAGACACAGGGCATCCAAATCCATGGCAAAAGGGTATGCCGCAGTCCATGCACCGGGCCGCCTGATCCTGAACGTTACCTTCTTCAGGGTTATGTTCGACTGCCCGGAAATCCGTGAGGCGCTCTTCTTTCGGCCGGTACCCGGGTTCTTTTCTTTTAAAATCCAAAAATCCTGTGGGGTTACCCATGCTGAACCTCTTGTCTTTCTGTGGCCTGGTCTTCTGCACTCATCTTCCCAAGCACCCTGCGGTATTCCATCGGAAACACCTTGCTAAAAAACGGCAGATATTCATCCCATCTGGACAATATCATTCTTGCTTTACTGCTGCCGGTATATGCCTCATGCATCTGGATCATATTTTTCAGTTCATCAATATCATTTTGTTCATGAACCAATTCCAGATCAATCATTTCCAGGTTGCAGCGGCTGTCAAATTTTTGCCCGGGATCAAACACATAGGCGATGCCGCCGCTCATTCCTGCGCCAAAATTAATTCCAGTATCGCCGAGAATTGTCACTCTTCCGCCTGTCATGTACTCACAACCGTGGTCCCCGATACCTTCAACAATTGCCATGGCGCCGCTGTTTCTGATCGCAAATCTCTCTCCCGCCTTGCCATTGATAAAAACCTCTCCGGATGTTGCCCCGTATAGAAGGACATTCCCGGCTATGATGTTTTCAGATGGTTCAAAAAGACTTCCACTGGAAGGGGTGACGATGATTCGGCCACCCGACAGCCCTTTGCCAAGATAATCGTTTGCTTCACCCGAAAGCCGAAGGGTGAGGCCCCTTGCAGCAAATGCGCCGAAGCTCTGGCCTGCTGCGCCCTCAAATCGGCACGTCAGGGTATTATCCTTTAACCCTTTGTTTCCATATCGTTTCGCTATTTCGCCTGACAGCATGGCACCCACGGCCCGGTCTACGTTTCCAATGGGAAGATCGATTTCAGTTTTTTCCCCTGCCTCAAGGGCCTGTCTGGACAGCGCAATGAGTTTATTGTCGATGGTTTTTTTCGTGTCACGGGGTTGAAGCGTAGTTTGCCGGCGCGTCCCTCCGGGTTCAATCACAGGGAAGTGCAGAATTTTTGAAAAATCGAGCCCCTTTGATTTCCAGAAATCGATTGCACTGTCCATTTCGAGAAGGTCCGACCTTCCGATCATTTCATCCATGCGGAGGAAACCGAGATCTGCCATATATGAGCGCGTTTCCTCCGCGATAAGGGTTAAAAAATTAATGATATATTCGGGTTTACCGTTAAACATTTTTCGGAGCCTCGGGTCCTGTGTGGTAATGCCGACCGGGCATGTATTCTTATGACATTTGCGCATCATGATGCATCCCATGGTCACCAGGATAGACGTTGCAAACCCGAATTCCTCTGCGCCCAAGAGCGCGCCGATCACTACATCCCGGCCTGTTTTTATCTGGCCATCGACCTGAACGACGATACGGTCTCGAAGCCCGTTCATTAGCAGCGTCTGCTGGGTTTCAGCAAGCCCCAGCTCCCAGGGCGCGCCGGCATGTCTGATGGAGGACAGGGGGGATGCGCCTGTCCCGCCGTCATAACCGCTGATGAGGACCATGTCTGCCCGGGCTTTCGCGACGCCGGCAGCAACGGTGCCCACACCTGTTTCTGACACAAGCTTCACCGAAACACGAGCAGCCGGGTTGACGGTTTTCAAATCAAAAATAAGCTGGGCAAGATCCTCTATCGAATAGATATCATGGTGCGGAGGAGGGGATATCAGCGTGACGCCAGGTGTTGAATGGCGTACTCTGGCAATTTCATCATTGACCTTGTGTCCGGGAAGCTGTCCTCCTTCCCCGGGCTTGGCGCCCTGGGAAATTTTTATCTGCAGCTCTTTTGCATTGACAAGGTACTCAGTCGTGACACCAAACCGTCCACTTGCAACCTGTTTTATGGCGCTTGACCTGCTGTCACCGCCCGGCAGGGGAAGATAGCGGCCCGGGTCTTCACCCCCTTCTCCTGAGTTGCTTTTCCCGCCGATCCGGTTCATGGCGATGGCAATCGTCTCATGCGCCTCCTTGCTGAGTGAGCCAAAAGACATTGCGCCGGTAACAAATCGTTTCACGATCTCTGATGCAGGTTCAACATCTTCAATGGGGACTTTTTCTGTTTTTTTAAATTTAAACATCCCTCGAAGGGTAGACCCTTTTTCAGACTGAAGGTTTATCAAATCCGCGTATTCCCGGTAAATGGAGGCGTCATTTTTTCTGACCGCCTGTTGAAGCCTGCTGATGGACCCGGGCGTCCAGAGATGACGTTCGCCATCATTTCGATACCGGTAGTGGCCACCGCTTTCAAGGAGGGGTGACGCGCCCTCCGGTCGGAAAAATGCATCGTCGTACCGGCTATTTGCCTCCCGGGCGATTTCATCCAGACCGATACCTTCTACAGGGGAGGGGGTTCCGGCAAAATATTTTTCCGAAACCGCCCTGTCAATACCGATAGACTGGAATACCTGGGCACTTCGGTAGCTTCTAAGGGTCGATATGCCCATCTTGGACATGGTTTTTAAAAGTCCCTTGCACAGGGCCTTTACGTAATTCTCAATGGCATCTGCAACCCCGGTTCCGTCCCTGAACCTGTCTTTGGACACTGCGGCCGCTATGGTCTCATAGGCCAGGTATGGATTTACAGCGGTTGCGCCATAGCCCAGCAGCAGGCACAGGTGCATGACTTCCATTGTTTCACCTGATTCCAAAATAATACCCGTGCTGGTTCGCGTGCCTTTTTCAACCAGATGTCTGTTCAGACAGGACACTGCGAGCAATGCAGGAATAGGGACTGTGTTTTCCGGAAGGTTGCGGTCCGAGAGGATGATGATGGTGTTGCCATTGGCGATTGCCTCATCACTTCTATCACATAGTCTCTGGAGTGCCTGTTCAAGATCTTTCCCACTTCCTCCGGCAGGAAAATTCATGGGGAGGACAATTCCTCGAAATCCTTTTATGTTAATTTGTTTCAGGCGGTCCAGATCTTCGTTTGTCAGCACAGGGTGCTGCAGCTTAATCAGGCGGCTGTTCCGGGGAATTTCCGACAGGATGTTTCCCGGGTTGCCGATAAACGTCATCAGAGACATCACGAGTTCTTCGCGAACAGGATCGATGGGAGGGTTGGTGACTTGCGCAAAAAGCTGCTTGAAATACCCGTACAGGAGTTGACTTTTCTCAGAAAAAATCGCAAGCGGGGTGTCGCTTCCCATTGAGCCCACAGGCTCGTGTCCGTTCAATGCCATGGGGTACAGCACCATTTGAAGACTCTCCCGTGTATACCCAAAAAGCCTCTGCCTTGCCTTTAAAGATGCAAGATCAGGCTTTATGGATTCCACATGGGAATAAAATCCCCTCAACCCGATCCGGTTTTCATCCACCCATCTACGATAGGGCTGCTTCCGGGCGCAATGGGTTTTGACTTCCCCGTTTTTCAGAACACGGTGTTTATGAAAATCAACCAGGATGATTTCACCGGGCCGGAGCGCGCCTTTTTCCAAAATATTTTCCGGTGGAATGTCGAGCACACCTGTTTCAGATGCAAATACGATCATCCCATCTTTGGTAATGGTATACCTGGCCGGCCTGAGCCCGTTGCGATCAAGCAATCCTCCGGTTTGAACACCGTTTGAAAATGCAATGGCGGCCGGCCCGTCCCAGGGTTCCATCATGCCGGCATGATATTCAAAAAAAGCCCTTAAATCAGGCCCCATGGGATATTTTACGCCCCAGGCTTCCGGCACAAGCATCAGCATAGCGTGGGAGATGGATCTGCCGGCGTTGACCAGCAGTTCCAGAATGTTATCAATACAGGCCGAATCACTTCCCCTTTTATCAATCACCGGCAGGATTTTTTTGATGTCCTTTTTAAAAAGATCCGATGCCAGGGAAGACTCTCTGCAGCGGATATGATGGATATTGCCTCGTAGTGTGTTAATTTCACCGTTGTGGGCCAGGTACCTGAAGGGTTGGGCCAGTTCCCATGAAGGAAAGGTGTTTGTGGAATATCTTTGATGAACGACTGCCACGGCACTTGTGAGATCGGGATCGTTCAGATCCCGGTAAAATCCAGCCAGCTGCGGTGCTGTAAAAAGACCCTTGTAAACGATGGTCCTGCAAGACATGCTGGAGATGTAAAAGCATCCTTTGTTGACGGGGATATCAATTTCTTTTTTTTCAATCTGCTTACGGATGATGTAGAGTCTGCGTTCCAGGTCGTTGAGACTCAACCCATTGCCGTCAATAAAGCATTGCATGACGTCCGGTCTTTTGTCTCTTGCCTGACCAGAAATCGCTTCAATATCAACAGGGACTTTCCGCCAGCCCAAAAAAGTCAGCTTTTCAGACTCAATGGTCTGTTCAATCCGCTGTGTAAATTGCTCATAAAGAGTTGCGTCCCGCGGCATGAACATCATGCCAACACCATATGGTCTGTCTTTCGGCAGGTCTATGCGGATCCTCTTGCATTCTTTTCTAAAAAATTCATCCGGTATCTGGAACAGTATGCCGGCCCCATCACCGGTTGTCAGGTCGCCGCCTATTGCGCCGCGGTGCAGCAGGTTTTCAAGGATTCTAATTCCTTTTTCAATGATGCCGTGCTCTTGCTGTCCGTGGATATTGGCGACAAATCCCACACCGCAGCTGTCATGCTCGTATGCGGGATGATAGAGTCCCTGCGGCAGGGGGTATCCGTAGCGTGGTTTTAAATTCGTGTTGTGCATTTTTGAAAAACCTTTTTTAATCATTCCGGCCGACCGGGACATGGAAGCGCCATTTTAACAAAACAGGATCTTAAAATGAATCGGCTCATTCAGGGTTGCTGCGGCCGTTTTCAACCCCGAAGACCTTTATCATAAAACCGATAAAATAGCCAATACCTGATACAATGCTTCAAGATTACTGCCGTTATCACCCTGTCTTGATGATATTAAACAGGTGAAGAAAATGGTGGTGATTGTTTCCCGGATATCACCAAACATATTATATTTTTCTAAAAATCCGATCTTCCGGGTCAGCTGTAACCCTGATAAGCCGGGGCAACAATATCCATATCGAGACATTTGTGTATCATTGTTCGGTAAAAGAGGGTTAATTTTTTCTCTCGTCCCAAGCCTATCGGGCCTGTTACAATTATGGCATATTCCTTGCTTTTTAAATGGATTTGCATATTTAAACGGGAAAAGAGTGATGCGTAATCCGGCCAGGACATATCATTATCAAACCAGTTATGGACGACACGCCATGTCAGGTCATTTCATGGACCGGGAGAATCAGCCTGATGTGTTTAAAGTGTATGACAACATTGAACCCATAACTCTTCCTGAACCCGGCTCTTTTTCACCTGATGATTTATGGGGTCTGACAGAAAAAAAAGATAATGTTGATTTGTTCGCTGAACTGGAATTGGGCCATGTGTCAAGAGTGTTAAGCCTTGCCTACAGCCTCACTGCAAAAGTCCGCTATCCGGGGGAAGACCATTTTTATCGAAGTGTGCCGTCTGCCGGCGCCTTATATCCAGTAGAGATTTATCTGGCCAGCCACAATGTTAAGGGGCTTGTACCGGGCCTGTACCATTACGGCATCAAAGACCGGTCCTTGAGTCCCCTGAGGCAACAAAATCTTTGGGATTATGTTGCTGATGCCGCTTGTCCGGGAGGGAGAGAACCCATTGCCGCAACTTTGTTTATCACCGGTATATTCTTTCGAAGCGCCTGGAAATACAGAGATCGGGCTTACCGGTATGTGCTCCTGGACGCGGGTCATGTCCTGGAAAATCTTCTTCTGGCTTTAAGGTCTGAAGGCCTGAAAAGTCAGTGTCAATATGATTTCGATGATCAGAAATTAGACCACCTGATGGGCATTGACGGTCAAAGGGAAGTTGGCATTGCCTGCGTTCATATATTTGGACAACATAATGCGGGTGCGAGTGAGAGAAAACCGATTGAATCCTTGCCGCAAGATGTCTTTCAGAAAAGTCAGGTGGCCAGGAAAGAGACAAGCTATGAAGGGATACTGACGCTTCACAGGGAGGGGGTTGCGATTACAGCGCCACAAGCGGCAGCTGCAAAGGAGCATGTCTTTAAGGGGAGTCAAATTCTTAAATGGTCGCCCTTAAAGCCGGCGGGCAACCCAAAAAAACTGCCGGGTTTCCCGGAAACAGTATTTCGCAGGAGATCCAAACGAAATTTTGTGAACAAGGCCTTACCCTATCATAAGTTCGTTGCCATGCTGGATCTGCTATGTGCCGTATTTCATGAGACCCCACTTGGGAAAGACACTTGTTTTCCATTGATCCATGCAGGATTTATAGCAGAAAGAATAGAAAATGTTGAATCGGGATTTTATATTTTAGATCCGTTTCAAAGAACAATCGGGCTTGCTGCCTCCGGGCTTTTTGTTGAAAAAATGGCCGCTGTGTGTCTCGATCAGGAGTGGCTCAGGAATGCTTCTGTCCATTTCCTCTTTATGATCGATCTAGACGCTGTCCATCAGATCTGGGGGGCCAGAGGGTACCGTTATGCCATGCTGACTGCCGGCAGGCTTGGCCATATGATAAATCTTGGGGCACAAGCGCTGGGCCTGGGAAGTTGCGGCATCGGTGCACTCTATGATGGGGAGGCCAGGGCGTTGCTTGGATTGACGGAGGCAGGATTAAACCTGGTATATCTCGTTGCTGCAGGGGCTGTTAAGCGTCTTTAAAATAGTTCTTTAAGATTCCTCTGTAATATATTGAATAAACTTTAGATTCGCACCTGGAAAGGGGTATTTTCTGATCTGATTCCTGGTTACCCATTGAAAATCAACAGGGCCATTTAGTTTAACTCTTCCTGAGACATGGCTGCAATAATAAACATCCATGATGATTTTAAAATGGGTGTAGGCATGCTTTATCCGGGTGAAAAAAGAATCGATTTTTATTTTCAAATTGATTTCTTCCTTTATCTCCCTGACGCAGGCCTGTTCAGCTGACTCACCCTTTCTCACCTTTCCACCGGGAAATTCCCACAGTCCGCCCAACAATCCTTCAGGCTTTCTTTGGGTAATCAGAAATTTGCTGTTTTTTCGGACAATGCCCACGGCGATATGATATTCAGGGGATGGTTTTCTTTTGAGCCGTTTCGGGTATTCACTCACATGATGGTCTTGAAAGGCCTTGCAGAAGACAGATACCGCACAATCCCTGCAGCCTGGTTTTTTCGGGCTGCAAATCAGTGCGCCCAGTTCCATCATGGCCTGATTGAAATTACCCGGATGACGGATGTCAAGCAGTGTCATGGCAGCAGATTTGAAAATGCTGTGTGCGCTTGAGTGATTAACAGGATCATTTATCTGGAAAAGCCTTGCAAGAACCCGTTTCACATTGCCGTCCACTACCGGCAGCGGGTGGTGAAAGGCAATACTTTGAACGGCAGCTGCAATATAATCGCCAACACCCGGCAGTTTTTGAAAATCAATCGGTTGATCTGGCACCTGTCCCTTATTCTCGGCCATAAGGATTCGGGATGCACGGTGAAAATTCCGGGCCCTGGCATAGTATCCCAGGCCCTCCCATGCCTTTAACACCTTTTGGAGGTCTGACGCTGCCAGTCGAGACACTTCGGGAAAGAGTCGAATAAAATTTGTATAATAGGGGATGACGGTGTTCACCTGGGTCTGCTGAAGCATCACCTCTGACACCCAGATGAGATAAGGATCGTCTGTTTCCCGCCATGGCAATAGACGATGGTTTTTGTCATACCAGCGGCTGAGTTTCTGTTGAAATTGTTTAATTTTTTTTTTATTCATTTGAAGGCTTTATGTTGTCAATTTACCCGATCCTGATTTCAGCAGGAGATGCATATCATAATTTTCAGGATAAGGCAAAAATGATTCAAAGAAGGTTTGTTGGCATAAAAATTGTATTAAATCTACGAGACTACGAGAGAGAATGACTTTGGCCTGTTCCTGAAACCGGCTATGATTAACCAGATTCGACAAAGGAGTCCCAATGGCAAAACCAGAAGAGATGTATCAATGTCAGTCCGTCAATTGCGGCTATATTTATAATCCGGATAAAGGGGATCGAAAAAACAAGATTCCAAAGGGAACCCTGTTTTCAGATCTTCCCGATGATTATAAGTGCCCCATATGCGGTGCGAGTAAAAAAGCGTTCAGACCGCTTGCCGGCCCGGGCTCTGTCATCGCGGATGCCAGTGCATAATACCCCAACCAATTGAGTGTGAACCCATTCATACAACCCAAAAAAAGGAGAGAAACGTATGCAGATTAACATTGAAAAAAACCTTGTTGAATTTACACCTGAAAATGCGGATGAAACGAAAAAAATAGAGGCGCTGTGGCGGTTAATGGTGGATTGCGCCCGATTTAATAAAAAGCTGGTCCCTGTGGGGGAGTATATTCCCGGCGACAATAAATTTGCGCGTTTTGTTATTGAAGGGCCAAAGGAAGAGGGATCAGGGGATGCCTATCCTGAAGTCTATGTGGATCAGGATTGCCGGTGTTACTGCCAGACATGCAACAAATATGTTGTTTTGAAGAAAGGTGACCAAATTCCGCCTTGTTGTGGCAAGTTGATGGAAGTATTGGACTAGATTGTAAAAGTGAAGTCGCATGGGGTGTTTCTTTATTCAACCACCATGCGACTTCTGTATTTGATGCCTTGCCCCTGAACCCCTCTGGATTTTTACGATGATAGGGTTTCGTTTTCCATTACTGAAGGAAAACAATACGGCTTACTTCGCCTGTATCTCCGGTTGGCCCCAGGGGGGTTTTGGTCAACACATAGAGCTCTCCGTTTTTATCCTCTCCCATTCCAGAAATATATTTTTTAAAATTTTTTGGTATGAGCGCGTCACGGGTCCAGACATCGGGTCCGGTCTCATCCAGATAGAAAATTTGTCCGGATGGAATGATGAAACTGCTCCCCCAATCGGCAAATACATATTTACCCGTCATCTCCGTGGTCTGTGGTCCGGTGTACACATATCCGCCGATGATGGAGTGTCCCACGGAACGGTCGTATTCATGGAATGGTTTGGCAAGTGATTCAGGGTCAATATTCAGCATATCAGCAAGGGCCTGATCATAAATATGGTCGCCTTCCATGATTCGCCATCCATAGTTACCGCCATTTTCAACAAAGTCCAGTTCCTCCCAGTCACCCTGGCCAACGTCGGCCACGATTAACCGGTTCTCGCCACTGAGGAAGCCAAATGAAAATTTGTAGGGATTTCGGAATCCATAGGCATAGATTTCATCGAGACCGTCTTCATCACCGACAAAGGGATTATCTAAAGGTATGCCGTAGGTGTCTCCTGTATCCACATCGATTCTGAGGATTGTACCCAGCAGGTTGGTGGTGTCCTGGCCATTCCCGATGACACCATGCACATCACCGGCTCCACCGCCGTCACCCACGCCGATGTACAGATAACCATCAGGGCCGAAGGCAAGCTGACCGGCATTATGATTGGCCTCAGGCTGATCAATGGTCAAGATCTCCCTTTCTGATGTGTCGTCAGCAATCTTGTCGTTGCCGGATGACACCAGAAATTCGGATACGACACTTTTGTGATTAATGCCCTCTCCGCTTTTCGGAGCACTGTAGTAGACGTAAAATTTGCCATTATCGGCATAGTCGGGATGAAACACGAGCCCCAGCAGGCCGCGTTCATCATAGGCGCCAAGCAAATCAACCAGTTTAGTTGAGATATCAAGGAAAGGATCCTGCAGAAGCACTCCACTCTCGATGACATAAATTTTCCCTACTTGATCAGCGACAAAGAGCCGATCAGTCCCGTCACCTGGATGCGTCAGGACGGTCGGTGTGTTGAATCCGTCTGCAATAAGTTCCAGTTCAACGGTCGGGGGATCACATCCGGTTGCCAGTAATAGGGAAAAAGCAATGATAGTGAAAATTGTCAGTTTTGTTAACCCATATGTTTTTTTCATATTGTACCTCCATTCTCAAATAGCAGAATCTGATTAAAAGGCATTAAAGTATTAAATTTTCCGAAAACGTTCAATTTGAACAGACAGCTTTTAATCGATCACCTAACTGTATTTAAGCAAAAATAGTACCACATCGTGGTACTTATTAATTGACGCATTCGAATCCGGCATTTCGCAATAACATCAACCCCTAAATCAAACAACATGACGTATCCAGGACTTCACAGGATAGTGTAATAGTGTTTCATGATACAATTGTGTCTAATGGACCTTTTGAGACAGTTTATTATGATTTTCTTTCATTATCCCCAAGAGGATGCGACCCGATGGCCTGTCCTGCCTGCAATTGATGATGAAAGCCTTATATCGTTATTGGCATAGTAATTGAATGGCATAAAGCCAGTACATGCACATGAAAAATTTCGAGAATCGTTTAATACATAAAAAAGCCGATACAAAAATTGTATCATATAAGGAGGGGAAAAATGACAAACACTAAAATAACAGCAAATAAGATATTGATTGGTTTGATGATTGCTCTCGCTGTTGGGTTGTTTACGGGATGTTACGAGGGATTTATCGGGGATGATGGGCAACCATTAAGAACTTATAACAGTTATCCAACCTTAAAAGCCTATATAGAGGACTCTGACCCAGATATGGATATCTGGATTATCGATGTTCGGCCTTCCGCTCAATATGCATTAGGGCATATTCCCAGTGCACTTTCAAAACCATCCGGTTATATTACGACTCTGCCTGATGAGGACCTCTATGATGAACTGCCATTGGATCAGTATCTCATCTTTTATTGTGAATCAGGTATAAGGGCTCAGGCTGTTGTGACCTACTTAATCGAGAAAGGATACACCAAAATTATGAACTGGGGTTCTGTAACAAGATGGCGTGGGGACTTAGAATAGTGTGTGGGCGGGATACTATCGAGTTGCCGCAGTTGGGCCAGGCAGGGTCTAATTAATATGGGTCCTGCTTTTTTTTAAATCCTTTATGCTTCCCCCATCTGCTGGAAAGTGGGTTAAAGGCAGTTTTATCGCCGAATAACTGAGAGGAGGAACAATGTTAATGCTGGAAACCGATCTATTCCATCAAGATGTTCGGACTTTTCAAAGTATTATAGAAAACAAACTTGAATAAGATGGTAAACATGTGATGATATTACAGTGAATTTAAGTTGAAACCAGGATAAAGATCAGGTATCAAGGAGGGTAATCAATCGCCTATGATGCCAGGACCGAATAATACTGCCTGAACTGCGTTTGGTACAATCGGGCATTGATATTTTAATTCAATATAAGGAAATAATGTTATGGCGGATATCAATGTAAAAGTATATTCCCTCAGCACCTGCAGCCACTGCAGATCCACTAAAAATTTTTTAAATGAATGTTCTGTGGACTATGATTTTGTGGATGTTGATGTGCTGGAAAAAGATGAGAGAAAGGCCATTGTAGAGGTCATAAAAAAAATAAATCCAAAATGTTCTTTTCCAACCATTGTCATCGGGGATAAGGTCATCGTCGGATATAAAGAAAAAGAAATCGAGGAGGCCTTGAAATCCAATGGATATTGATAAACTTTTTGATGGACTTCAGAAAACTCAGGAACCCAAAGGGTATGTCTTCAATAAAGACAAAAACAAGGTTATGGCACTTCTGGAGGCACTGGTCCTCAACAAGGACAGATATGGTTACATGGCGTGCCCCTGCAGACTGGCATCAGGTGATCGTGAAGACGATAAGGATATCATTTGCCCCTGTGTCTACAGGGAACCCGATGTCAAGGAATATGGATGCTATTACTGCAGCTTATATGTTTCACAGGAATGGAATG
>JAUXCK010000098.1 GCA_030618925.1 Desulfobacteraceae bacterium | reverse complement strand
TTTATGGAAGGGCACCCATTATTTTTTTAAAATGCTTGATTTTTCGATCAAATAACCCATAAAACAGGTTAAAATAAAAAGTAACGCTTTTCATGAAAATCGGCGCGTCCGAGTTAGGCAACCCCATTGGACAGTTCAAAGTACTTTATTGTATCCCTTTCGCTATCCCTCGTCATCCTGGCAATTGGCACCACCGGGTACATGTATATAGAAGGGTGGACCCTTCTTGATGCCATGTACATGACAGTGATCACCCTTACCACGGTGGGGTATGGCGAGGTTCATGAAGTGAGCAAAATTGGACGGCTGTTTACAATTCTGCTCATATTTGCAGGGGCCGGGTTCTTTTTATATCTTGCCGGTACAATTGTCCAGATTATGGTTGAGGGCCGAATCAGATTAGTATTGGGGAGGGTTCCAACCTTCTCAAGCTTGAAAAAATCCTGAACCCTGTATGAAGCGTGGATATCCAGGGCCTTCAGTCCTGCTTGTGTCCATCCATCAAATTTTATATATAATGCGCTTATCCGTAATGATAATATCCACATATTTATCATGGGATTCCATTGGCACCTGCTGAATGATCTGCTCTTCAAACGCCAGGGATATCTTTCTGGTTGTCACCGGCAGCTTGGGTACGAATCTGTCGTAAAATCCATGCCCGGTCCCTATCCTTCCCCCTTTTTCATCAAAGGCAACCCCGGGGATAAAGGCAATGTCAATACAGTCAATCGGAACAACCTTGCACCGCGATGGATCAGGTTCCAAATTTCCCAATGGCCCATCAATCAGATCTCTCTCAACGCTGTCAATTTTCATGAGTTTAATGTCAGATTTCTCCGGATTAAACGCTGGAAGAATAACGATTTTGCTAAACTTCAGAGTCTTTTTAATGATATTGCGGGTATCAAACTCATGCCCGCGGTGGACGGACAGCAATGTAATATGGGCTTCCTGAAAATTGGCAAACCCAAAAAGCCGGTCTTCCAGCATCTCAATTTTTTCAGCGCGCTCTTTATCTGTATATCCATTGATGGTTTTTACCATCTCATCTCTTATTTCCTGCTTTCTTTCTTTTATTTCATCCATTGATATTCTCCATTCTAAAGTATATATTTATTTTACAATTTTTTTCCCCTGGAATATGGTCCCGGAATATGGCCCCGGAATATGACAGGAAGATTCAATATCTCAAATAAACTTTATTTAATATAAGAATAAATTATCGTTGTCAACTCGCAAGATGCATTAATAATTGACTAAAAATCTAACCCGTGATATTTCTGCTGCCCAAGGCCGACAACCGTGGTTCTTCCGGGCAGCATCTTTTTGGGTCCTGTCAGAAGGCACGAATCATTGCGACCCCCTGCCCACGGCCAATCCGCAGCCTGTAAACAGGGCCATCTTTCTTTCTCCGGTTCCGGCAGCAGGGCCAAAGAACAAGAGCTGTTGTCCCTCCCGAAACAGGGTATTGATTCATAACATACTATAATAAATATAAAATATAGGTACGCTCATGCTGGAAATCAAGTATGTAAGAGAAAATTTATCTGATGTTCAATCCGTTCTAAAAAACAGAGGGGATGATACGGATCTTAAACAGCTAGAAGAATATGACGCCGCTCGACGGTCTCTTCTACTCGAGATTGAAGACCTGCGACATCACCGAAACGTGGTTTCCGAACAGATTGCCGAGATAAAAAAAAAGGGGGAAGATGCGGACAGCCTTGTGATAAAAATGCGTATCGTATCTTTACAAATAAAGGAACTGGACAAATCCCTTTCGAAAAACAAAGAAAAAGTCAATAACATCCTTATCCGGCTTCCAAACATACCGCATGCCTCTGTGCCGGTCGGCAAAGACAGCACAGAAAACCGGCTGGAAAAACAGATCGGCAGCGTACCTGATTTTGATTTTGAACCGCAACCACACTGGTCAATCGGGGAAAATCTAAACATACTTGATTTTCATCGGGCGTCAAAAATTGCCGGTGCCCGTTTCCCCCTTTATTTTGGTGCCGGCGCACAATTGGAGAGAGCCCTGATCAACTTCATGCTTGATATCCACACCCTGGAACACGGGTTTCAGGAGGTTCTTCCCCCTTTTATCGTCAACCGGAGCGCCATGACCCATACCGGCCAACTGCCTAAATTCGAGGAAGACCTGTTTAAACTTGAAGGATGGGATTACTTCCTGATTCCAACAGCCGAAGTCCCGGTGACCAATATCCATCAGGACGAGATCATTGAAGAAGATATGCTGCCGATAAAATATGCCGCTTATACACCCTGTTTCCGGTCTGAAGCCGGGTCGTACGGGAAAGATACACGGGGCTTGATTCGACAGCATCAGTTTAACAAGGTGGAAATGGTAAAGTTTACCACACCGGAAACATCATATGAAGCGCTTGAAACGCTGTTGGATAACGCTGAAACCATTTTAAAGCGGCTTCAGCTCCCCTATCAGGTGGTCTCCCTGTGCACCGGCGATTTGGGCTTTTCCGCTGCCAAAACCTATGATATTGAGGTGTGGATGCCGGCACAAAATGTTTACAGGGAAATTTCCTCATGCAGCAATTTTGAAAGTTTTCAGGCAAGACGGGCGAATATCAGACTTCGAAGAAAAGGGAAAAAGGGAACAGAACTGGTCCATACATTAAATGGGTCAGGCCTGGCGGTGGGGCGCACGCTGGCCGCTATCCTCGAAAATTATCAGCAGGCCGACGGGACGGTGATAATCCCTTCCGCCCTGCACTCGTACATGAATGGCATGGAAAAGATAACTCAGTGAAATTAGAAAATTTTCCAATAGAAATACAGCCCTATTTAATTCCAAAAGAAACGGGCCGGCTCATCTATCGATGCCTGGGCTGTGGCGGTGAGCATCCCATTAAAAAGCTATTGTACACCTGTCCGGATTGCGGGCAGGTGCTCCTGATCTATGATTCTGATTTCAGCCGCTTAAAAAAGATACCAGGGGACCTCTGGCATAAAATTTTTGATTTCCGCCGGATGCTGACAATACCCGCGTTAAAAGGCATCTATCGATATCATGAATTCATAGGCTCTGTCATCCCCCTAAAATCGATCATCTATCTGGGAGAAGGGCACACCCCCATCATTGAGGCCAATTCTATTCTGCAGGAAATGGCGGGCGTAAAATTTTACTATAAGAATGATGGCCAAAATCCAAGCGCCTCATTTAAAGACAGGGGCATGGCCAGTGCCTTGACTTATATTCAATACCTGATCCAAAACAACATTGTCTCAGACGTACTTGCCATCTGCGCCTCTACCGGAGACACATCAGCTGCAGCAGCCCTGTATGCGTCTTATATGAATCCGCACGTCACATCTGCAGTGATTCTTCCTCATAAAAAGGTAACCCCCCAGCAGCTTTCTCAACCCCTGGGAAGCGGCGCTGCGGTATTTGAAATTCCCGGTGTGTTTGACGATTGTATGAAGGTGGTTGAAGCCCTGTCTGAAAAATATAATGTCGCCCTTTTAAACTCCAAGAATGCCTGGCGAATTCTCGGTCAGGAATCCTTTTCCTATGAAATCGCACAGGACCTTGAATATGAATTGGAAAAAACGGCAGTCATCGTGCCCATTGGGAATGCAGGCAACATTACGGCCGTTATCAGTGGATTTCTAAAATTTTTTGAGGCCGGCATCATACCCGCTCTCCCAAAGATAATCGGGGTTCAGTCCGAACATGCCAATCCAGTCTATCAGTATTACCTCGAGCCGGACCGTCACAAACGAAAGTTCGTTCCCATGGCTGTCAAACCGAGTGTCGCTCAGGCCGCCATGATCGGAAACCCCGTATCTATGCCCAGGGTCATCCACCTGGCAAACGAATATAATAAAAAAGCCGGCGAAAAATGCACCTTTTTTGTCGAGGTCACTGAACAGGATATTATGGACTGGGAGCTCCGGGCAAACCAGAATGGGCACATTGCCTGCACCCATGGCGGGGAAACCCTGGCCGGCCTGGTAAAAGCCAGACAACTGGGGATTGTTCATGCAGACGATGTTGCTGTCATTGATTCAACCGCCCACATGCTCAAGTTTTCAGGGTTTCAGGAGATGTATTTTGAAAACCGATTTCCGGCTGAGTTTAATATTTCTCCGAATCCTGAGCTCATCAATACCCCCACCTTTGTCCGGCCAAAGGACCTTGCAGACATTCCTCTTCCGGGAAAACCGCTTGCAGGGGCAAAACTTGACAAATTTGTACAGCGTGTTTCCGAAGACATTGCAAACATCCTTGAGTTGAAAGAGGTGTGATCAAAACAAAAAGTGAAAAAGCGTCTGGACAACCAAAAATAAAAGCGATTTTTTCACCCAAAAAACCGGAAAACAGGTAAAATGATGAAAAATTTATGGCGTTGCGGCATCATCGGGGTCCTGATTATTTGTTGTGTATTATCCTGCACTTCTAAAAAACAGCTGAAAAAGGAAAAAGAGGCCGACGCCTTAAGAAAGCTTGGTGAGGCCTACATGTTAGAAAACAGGGATGCTGCAGCATTTCAAAAGCTGATGGAAGCAAAAGACCTTAATCCTGAAGATCCCTACGTCTATTTCGCATTGGGGAATTTTTACTTTAACAAAAAAAAATATGACCTGGCAATTGAAAATTATAGCAAATGCCTTAAGCTGAAACCGGAGTTCGCTTCTGTCAGGAATAACCTGGGACTGGTTTATCTGGAAATTGGCGAATACGATACAGCAATTTCCTATTTTTCTGAACTATCCGACAACTATATTTACGCCACGCCCCACTATCCCCGGTTTAATATGGGGCAGGCGTATTTTTACAAGAATAACTATAAAGAAGCGAAAAGATGTTTCCGGGAAGCATTGGAGATGGACCCCCAGTTTACCATTGCGCTACACTGGCTCGGCCGCACGTATATTGAACTCGGCAATATCCCGGAAGCGACCGCCAACCTTGAAAAAGCCGTGCAGATGACCCCGGAGGTCGTTGAAATTCATTTTGACCTGGGCAGGGCCTATACCCTGTCAAAGGCCTACAATAACGCCATGTATGAATACCGGAGAGTCATGGAACTTGATCCTGGAAGCCTGCTCGCAGATGAAGCAAAACAACATATTGATATGATTAAAAAGATGCGGTAGTGCGGGCACAACAAACAAAAAAAGGGGGACAATGGTTTTTCTCCCATTGTCCCCCTTGTAAAAAACGACTTCAACTTTTATTCAGGTGCCGTCATCAACACTTGTGGCCCTGAATTTCAGGTTCATTAAACCTGTGTCTCCAGATGTACAATCGTGGGTGTGATGAAAATCAGCAGCTCATTTTTCTTGTTGGTTGTGGTTTTGGATTTAAAAAGCCAGCCCAATATCGGGATCTGCGACAACAATGGGAACTGAGAGTATCCTTCACTGTCCGTAATCTTGATGATACCGCCAATGACAATGGTATCCCCATTATTGACCAGAAGCTCTGTTGATGCCGAATTGGTGGCCAGGGACGGGATCCCTCCGACGATATCATCAACATCGTTTTTGGTAATATTAATCTTCATGGATATCCTGTTATCCGGTGTGACATGCGGCGTGACATCTAATTTTAGATCGATTTTCTTAAATTTAACAGTGGCTAGTCCGGAGGAGTCTCTCTCCAGATAGGGATATTCAAGTCCTTGGGAAATGGTTGCCTGCTTATTGTCCAGGGTGACGATTTTCGGGGTGGAAACAATTTTGCCATTCCCGGTGGCCTCTATGGCCTGAAGCTGAGCATTGAGTGAAATCGGTGTGCCTGCGATCCGTGCAAACTGATACCCGATGGTGCCGCTGGCAGCAACAGGATGGTTCATGGCGATTTTGTAAGTATGTTCTGCACCGTCACCACCTGACACCGGACCATAGTCCAGGCCCCACTCGGTGCCGATGGCCCTTGAAAAATTTTCACTGACTTCAATGACGCGCGCTTCGATGATGACTTCCGGCGTGACTTTATCGATGCGGCGAATAATTTCCTTTGCTTTGGCAATTTTTTCCACCACATCGGTCATGATAATCTGATTATTCCGCCTGTCAACGCCGACTTTTCCTCTTTTTGGCGTTTTGATTTCTTCCAGGCGCGGTTTGATATCTGCTGCGGCACTGGCATAGTTAATGGGGATATATTCAGTAATGAGTGGCTCCAGCGCTTTTTCCTGCTCTTTGATCGCCTGGGCCGCTTTCAGTGCTTCGGACCTCATTTTCTCTTCTTTTCGAAGCGTGCTGATGGTGACGATTCTGACAATATTGCCTTCACTGAGCTGACCCAGCTGGTTCATCCTTAAAATCAAATCAAGCACCTGGTCCCAGGGAACCGGTTTAACAAGCGTGAGGGTCACCTTGCCGGACACATCCTTGTCGATGGCAAAATTCTTCCCGCTAACGTCCCTCAAAATGCGAAGCACGTTTTTAATATCGGTTTGATAAAAATCCAGGGCGATCTTCTCACCACTGAAAACTTCTCTCGGAACAGATTGCACCCTTTCTTCCCCCATCTCAACTTCGGGCACCTCCTGAATGGAGACCATCTCTTCTGTTTCAACCATTTCATCTTCAACCATCTCCGGTTCATCTATTTCCAACGGTGCTTCCGATTCGACAGGCCCGAGCGGCTCAACAGGCTCCGGCTCGACAGCGTCTAATTCTGATGCACCCACGACGGTCATTGCGATTTTTGTTTCCGCCAGTACGGCTTCCTCTTCCATCACGTTTGTCCAGGGCGGCAGTTCCGCTTCCTCAAAAGGCTTTGGCGGAATGGAAGACGCTTCAAAATCGATTTGAATCTGATTTCCGGTTTGTTCAACCGTATACGGCACATCTTCCCGTAACTCGACGACGATCCTTGCGTTATCTTTCATCTTTGGGGTCTGTACCGGTATGATCCTGTCTACGGCACTTTCAAAACGGGTCGTGATGAGCGGCCGCTGGCGATAGTTCATAATTTTCGTGTTCATAAGGTCCAGCCTGAACCGCTTATCATCGGTATCAAGGCTATATGTCACCGGCTTGGTCGTCCCCACAATGATACTCGATTTGCCGTTTTCCTTGCTCAAAAAATCAACCCTGTTTACGAAAGCAGGGCCGGCAGGATATGATTGGGCCCCGGCAGCCACAACACCTGCTGCTGCAACCTCCGGAACGGCTTCTGCTTCTTCAGGGACTGCTTCGGTTTCAGGTGCCACGCTCTCATCCGCCCCAAACTCTTCAGAGACAGCCTCGGTTTCCACCGGCGCATCGATCGGCTCTTCCGGTTCCGCAGGAGCGCCATCTTCGCCGGCTGCCACCGCAACCACTCCCGCAGCTGCAAGTACAGGCGCCGCCTCAGAGGTCTGCGGTTCAACCGCTTCGGACATGTCACTTTCTCCAGAAGGCGCATCTGTTTTTTCCACAGGTGCGGCTTCAGGTTCCACATCACCCACTTGAATCAAAAGCCCTTCACCTGTTGGGTTTGCTGAAAAAGAAGAGAGGTAGGCCTCTTCCGTCTCGAGGACAACGCGCAGCTTTTCCGGATAAGCAAAATGGCGAATCTGCTTTACATATTGACTGTCAACAGGAATGACCTGCTGGCCTTTGAATTCACTTTTAATATCATAGAGGTCCGCAACAATCCTGGCCGGGTTTGGAAGGGAAAAGGATTTATACTTCTTCACCTCCCTGTCTAACTGAACCAGAATATTTATCCTGTCTCCCTGTGGATCCGTACTGATGGCATGAAAAACATTTTCAGCTGCCTCTGAATCGGCCGCTGCAGCAAGGGTTGCCGTACCTGCCACAGCAACTCCGGCAGAAGTCTCTGTCTCAGAAGGGGTGTTGTCAAGAGCAGCTTCTTCCGCCGTTGATGCCTCTACCCCTTCTTCCTGCGGGGCTTCAGGCCTGTCAAAAGATATTTTCAGGCTGTCCCCTTCCCGGGCAATCTGATACTCTACGTCGGTTTTCATCGCAATCGTGATCTTTGAAGGACCACCCTCGATGAGCTCTGATGCTTTTATAGTCCCCACAACATCACTATCAACTTCATATTCCGCCTGGCTGATCCCGAGTGATGTGTCCGGGAAATACAATACCAGGCCCAGCGGCTGCGGCTGCTTTACCGAAGTATAAGTCAGAAGACTGCTTCCTTTAATATATACCGATATGGAAGCTGTATCCTGCGATGTGCTTATATCAGAAATCGTCTTAGATTCGGATGGTTCGGTGACTTCATCAAGTGCGGATGCGTCTTCCTTGGCCATCTTATTGGTGGCACATGACAAAATACCTGCAAATAATACGAGAAGGCCTATAACGGCTCCCTTTCTTAACTTACGTCTAAATTCAGTATAAAGCATTTTAGAATTCTCCAGGCGGTTTCTGAAGTTTAAGTTCCCGTTTACGGAGGGCTATTTTCCCCAATATATTTTCAACCTCTTCTTCTACGATAACACGATCTCTTAATATCTCTACTACCCTTCCAGACGAAATGCCCATATAAGTCCCTATGGTAACAACATATCCCTTTCCACTTGCATCTGTTACCATTGCGCGATTTCCACTCGGGGCGAGAATGGTTCCTAAAAGCTTCATCTGGCTTAAATCAAC
>JAUXCK010000021.1 GCA_030618925.1 Desulfobacteraceae bacterium | reverse complement strand
AGGCTGACAATGTTCTGCCGGTGTTTTATGAGGTCGGGTGCTTCGGTCTGAAGCGTCATGTCCTGGGCAGCCGGTGTGACGCAGGATGCCATGAGACGGCCTGTTTGTTCATCCTCTACCAGACAAAGACGGCAGGCACCAAAGGGGGCAAGGCTGTGGTGATAACAGAGTTTGGGAATTTTGATGCCGTGGCTCTCGGCTGCTTCAAGGATGCTGGTTCCCCTGGTGCAGCTGATGTTCTTCCCATTAATTTTCAGGGTAATGGTTTGCACGGGACTGACTCCTTGGGCAGTACAGGTTGCAAGATGACCGGGGATATCACCCGGAACGCTATTATTTCATGCACATCCATTTATGATGGGGCACTATTTCAGTTTTGCGGCATCCAGATAGTATTTCAGTTTTTCTTCCCCGCCTATGGAAATAATGTGAATTCCCTGGCACAGGTCCTTGAGTCCGGTGACAATGTCGGCAAAGAGTTCAATGCTGGCCTTTTGTTTATCCGGGGCTCTTGCCAGTTTCTTGATGGCCCATTCCGGCACCAGTCCGGACTTGAGATGCCGGTTCAGAAACTGACCCATGCCGGCTGTTCTCAGGATCATCACTTCCGCAATCACCGGTGTGCCAAACGTCTGCGTCTGTTTTAAGAATTTTTCAAATCGGTCCAGGTCAAACACCGGTGTTGTCAAAAAGTATCCGGCACCCATTTTTGTCATTTCTTCCATTTCTTTCATTTCCAGATCCGGTACATCTTTTCCCCAGGACGACTCCACTCCGGAACCCAGCACAAATTCAGGTTTGGAAGAAAGCGTTTCGCCATCCACAGTGTGTCCTTCTTTAAGGTGCGCAAGAACCGACGCCAGTTTTCCGGCATCCACATGGAAGAACATCATCTCCTGAAGGCTGTCGCCGGTGATACGATAATCTTCAGTAAATACGAGCAGGTTCTCCACGCCTATCTCGTGGGCATTTACAAGGTCTTTTTGAAGCTGAGTTCTGTTTTTTTGACGGGTCGTGGTCTGGTAAATGGCCTCGAACCGGTTCTTCTGCAGGATATCACACGTTTTCAGGGTATCTCCCACTACCCCTTCAATCTCCACCTCCGAGACCGTCACACTGTCCACGCGACCCCGAACCTTTTTAAGCGTGTTCACAAGCGCCTCAGGATCGTCATCAAAGGGGGACTGGACTTCCGAAGTAACAATAAATTTTCCTTTTTGTAAAGCATCTTTTAATTTCATATTCACCTTCCCAAATTAGAATACAATGCCTTATTCATTGGAAACAGGTCCGGATGAGGAGGGCAGGGCGGTTCCATTATTTTAGTTCCAGGAGGCGCGCCACCTCTTCTTTGAGCTGAGGCAAAGGCAAGGGTTTTGAAAAACAGACATCCGCCCCATAATCCTTCATTTTTTTAAATTTCTCTTCATCCAGGTATGCTGAAAGGACAATGATTTTTGTGTCTTTGGTGTCCGGACTGGATTTAATCTTCTGACAGACTTCGTACCCTTTGATATCGGGCATCATAATGTCCAGAATCAAAAGATGGGGTTTGAAATGATTGACCTGGATCCCGGCCTCAAATCCATCTGAGGCGGAAATCACCTCATAATCAAATTCATCCTCTTCCAGGGCCTGGACAAGGGTTTCGACGATGATGGGGTCGTCATCCACCACCAGGATACGTATTTTCTCTTCAGAAACAGCGCCCTCGGCTATGGGGATCCCCTGTTTTTTCATAAAAGCTTCAAGATCTTCTTTTTTAATGCGGCGATGCCCGCCGACGGTCTTGTAGGCTTCAATATACCCGGAATCGATCCAGTTGATAATGGTTTTGGAGGAGACGCTGCAATGCTGACCGGCCTTGTCAACTGTCATGATGTCATCCATGATACGCTCCCTGAAAAATAAGTGGTTTTTATAGATTTTATAGTTATTATAGTTTTTTCTGTTTGTCAAGTAATATTTTTAAAATATATAAATTATGTATCGTGAAAGTAAAATTGCGATATTTAAGGCCAATATGGCATATTTCGGATTTTATTGATTTTATAGAATTTTCTGTTTTAAAGGCGCAAACTCTCTCAGAGAAGAAGAAAGACCAATGGGGCAGAGCGCCGGACAAGGTTTCAATTTTGTCTGTGCTATTGTATCTTCGTCAGCCCGGAGGGTAGGGCTCTGCTGGGAAGCAACCCGCGCGCCGAAGCTGGTGACTGAGCATGAAGGCATTATATGCGGAAAGTATATCAGACAATAATTGCTCATTTCAAATCGATCCCTCTTGATTTCACCAATATTTATTTATATATTAATGTCTTATAGAGGTTTTAAGTTTTTTAACCGGACACTAATGATATAAAGTAAAAATTTATTGACAAATTATTTAATTGGGATTAGCAACTTAAAAAGTGGCGCGTTTTTAAAATGTGGTGCCATTTTCTTATAATTATCAGGAGGATCCATTCCATGTTTCAATTTAATCAAGAAGAACGATACGTGATGCCGGCCCACTTCGGTCCCCGGACCAGCAAGGTTCCTTCAGGCTGGTATCATGATGTCACCAACCTGATCATTTCCTATCGAACCGATCGGGAAATGCTGGCAGCCTTTTTACCGGAACCGTTTGAGGTTGCCGAAGATGCCACAATATCGGTGGTGTATGCCTGCAACAAGTCTGTCGACTGGCTGGCAGGCCACGGCTACAATTTGATCGGCGTCAACGCATCTGTTGTTTTCAAAGGCCAGGTCGATCATTTGCAGGGGTTTTACACCCTGGTGATGTGGGAAAATCTGACCGATCCAATCCTGATGGGGCGAGAAATACAGGGCATACCAAAGATTTTTGCTGATATCCCGGACCATTCCATTGTTAACGGGAACTGGCATGTAAAGGCCAGCCATTATTCCCATGGCATCCTGGAAATGACGTTTTCCAGTATGGCTGATCCCACCGCCGAAGAGATTGTCGAACTGCAGAAATCCATTGAAGGCAAGGATAACTGGATGGGATGGAAATACATACCCAACCCGGACGGTGTGGGCGCATCCCTAAGCACGCCAACACTCTTCCCGGCTGAAACCGTCTACACTGCCGTTCAGATCGGAAGAGGGACCGTTGCCTGGGAACATCTAAAATGGGAACAAAATCCCACCCAGTATCATGTTGTCAATGCCCTGGCAGATCTTCCGGTACTGGAATATCTTCCGGCAATCATGACCAAGGGCAGCACAAACCTGGTCGTTGAAGGTAAACCTGTCCGGGAACTGAAATAACTACTGGAAGCTCAGACACAGGGGAGACAAAACAATGGGTATCAGCGAAATAAAAAAGGTCTGTTTTGTAGGCGCCGGAACCATGGGCTGCTACAATTCACTTCTGGCGGGTATTGCCGGTTACGAAGCAGTGGTTTACGATATCTCCCAGGAGGCTCTGAATGGGGTTGCCAGTGGCCATGAGCAGTTGGGTGACTTCCTGACGGCCATGGGAATTTTTGACCCGGAAAGCGTTCTAAGAGGGCGCAAGCAGGTTCGGTTGGAATCAGACCCCAAAGAGGCTGTCAAGAATGCCGATCTGCTCAGCGAGTCGGTGTTTGAGAAACTGGAACTCAAACGGCAGATTCATCGCCAGTTTGATGAACTGTGCCCCCCCGGAACAATCCTGACCACCAACACCTCCACATATATGGTTTCCGAGATCGAAGATGTTGTCGGACGGGGCGATCGTTTCGCTGCCATGCATTTTCATCTGGGAACGCTTCTGGTTGACGTTGTTGCCGGACCACGGACCTCGGCAAAGACGATGGACATCATTACCCGTTTTGTCAGCAGCATGACCTGTGTTCCTTTTACTGCCGCCAAAGAAAACAGGGGCTATGTCTTCAATAACCTGAGTACAGGTTTGAACTGTGCGGCAACGGCCCTGGTGGCCGAGTATCAGGAGAATTTTGAGGACATCGACCGTACCTGGGTGACCTTTCACAATGCTTTCATCGGTCCCTTTGCCACCATGGATCTGATTGGCTTGAATGTTTATTATGATGGTGTTATGGATATGCTGCGCCACGAAGGTGATGACCGATCTTTTCAGTTGATGATCGACTTGTTGCAGCCGTATGTGGATGGCGGTGAACTGGGAATTAAAAGCGGCAAGGGATTTTATTCCTATCCGGATCCCGCGTATGGCAAAGCGGAGTTTCGGGCAGATGTTGAGCCAAGACAGGATATTTACACGGTCCTGGCCAATGCCATTATCATCCGGGCCGTTCAACTGACCGCTGCGGGAATTTCCGAAGTTGTAGACATTGACAAGGTCTGGATGATCAATATGAAACTGAACTCCGGCCCTTTTGGCTGGCTGGATAAAAAGGGCATCGATGTTTTTTTAGAGGAAATTGAATCTGAAACACGGGATGTTTTGTTTTCCAAGTATGACCGTGATCTGGTGAGACGATATCTGGATCCGTATATCAAAAAAGGTCAGACAGGGACACGCTCCGGAAAAGGATTTTACACCTATCCCAATCCAATATACGAAACTGCCGATTTCCTGGTAAACCCGTTTCAGCCCCGGGACTGACTTGATAATATTTGATACCCATTACTCTGTTTGAGGATATGACGCTGGAAATTCATAAGCTCTATAAAAATAAGGAGACGAATATGCCCAACCGTGAAACAATTATTCCCCTCGTGGCCGGTCTGCTCCTGATCATCCTTTTTTTCTTTTCAAATACGGCTTTCTCCGCCCAAAACAACATCGTCAGCATTGGATTAAACTACGATATTTCCACGGTCAACATGTTAGAAGCCAAACTGGGCGTAGACTTGCCGGTAATGCTTGCCTTACATGAACCTTTAATGGGCGCCGATCCCAAGACGGGTGAAAGAATACCTATACTGGCGGAGTCTTTTCAGGTCCTGGAAAACAAAAAAGATATCAAGGTCGTCTTGAGACAGGATCCACGTTTTCACACGGGCGATCCGGTAACCGCCTATGATATAAAATTCACCTACGATCAGTGCGCGGACCCGAGCAATGCCAATCTCATGGCCGGTCCCCTGGATGAGATCGAAGAGATTGAAATACTGGATGATCATACGTTTATTTTTCGTTTCTGGGAGCCCTATGCAGCCTGGAAAGAGCTCATGTGGATCGGGATCTGCTCAAAAAATTATTATGATAAGGTTGGAAAGGAAAAATTCGCTAAGCACCCGGTCGGAAGCGGTCCCTTTCGTTTTGTGGAACGGAAAATAGGCGAACACATTACCCTGGGGGTTGTTGAGGATCATTACGCTAGAAATTCACCTAATTTCGAGATCTTGAAGTTTATCATCATACCGGATGACCTGACGCGGGCGGCCATGCTGGAAACAGGCGAGCTTGACCTAATCAGTGATGTTCTGCCGCATCAGTCAAAACGCTTGAATCGGGTCACGCATGTCAAGGTTAAGAGCACTTCCGATGTGCCCAGTCTATTCGGGATAGGCTATCGATGTTTTACCTACCCGCTAATGAAGGATAAATATCTGAAACGGGCCATCAATCATGCCATCAATCGTCAGGAAATAGTGGACAAAATATTTCTTGAAGAGGGTTATCCGCTGTATATGTATGCCAGCAGATCCGAACTGGGGTATGATCCAGACTTTACCTTTGAATTTAACTTGGAGAAGGCCAGGAAACTGCTCAAACAATCGAGCTACAAACCAGGGACGCCCATTATCATGTCATACACAAGTGCTATACCCAACGCATCCCTGGTAGCGATAACGCTTCAGAAATATCTTGCCGATATCGGCATAACCATCAAACTCCAGAAACTGGAAAGTGGAACCCAGGCAACCTACAGCAGAAATAAGGATCCCAGGGAAGGGCACCTGTCCCTCTTTGCTTGGGCGGGTGGCAGAGACCCCAGTACACGCTTGCTGTTGTCGATTGTCAGCACCAGCATATATGTGAGTTACCCAGATCGACCCAATAAGGAAGAGATGGACAAATGGTGTGCAGACCAGGCCCATGAGCTGGATGTGGAAAAACGACGGGCAATCTTGAAGAAAATTCATGAAGTGATGATAGATGATCCTGGCAGCAGTGTCTTGTTCGGTTTGAACATGATCTATGCCATGAGTAAGCGCATCGAGTATTCATGGACACCGGGTGAATCATTTATTTTTAACGCATATACGATCAAGGTCCTGGATTAAGGTAACCCCTGGGGTGACAGGTGATATAAAATCTGAACCGCGACAGCGAGCGCATTCCCCGTGGGTTCTGCCATATGCGCTCTTCCATGACTTTTCCTCCCGTCCATAAGCTATCTCAAAATATCAGAGTAAACGGTATGTACTGTTGACTTGATTAAACGCTGTCTTCATTCCCCGGTAAATACAGGATCTCTTTTTTCCAGAAAGGCGGTAAACCCTTCAATACAGTCTTTGGACTGCTTGACGATTGCCGATCCCTGCTTTTCGATCTCGAGACCCTGGTCGATACCCTTGTATGCACCGGCAGATATAGCGTTTAGCACACAACTCACGGCAACTGGGGGTCTCTTGGTCAGCTTTTCGGCAAAAGCAAGTGCATCTTCCATCAGATTTTCCGGGGAGGATATTTGATTCACCAGCCCAATTTCAAGGGCTTCTTTGGCATCGATTTTTTTGCTGAAGAGTATCATGTCAAGGGCTTTGGCTTTTCCGATAATCAGGGGCAGACGCTGTGTCCCGCCCCACCCGGGAATAATACCCAGATTCAATTCGGTTAGACCCAGCATGACATCTATATGATAGAATAAAATCATATGTCAAGGAAATAAAAACATACAATATAGCAGTGCTATGTTTATAATATTCTAATAATATAGAAGATAATAAATATTGACAATTGTTAAAAATTAACTATACTGGTTACCGAATTAATATTAGCCTACCATGTAGGCCTGTGATATTTCTGTTCGTCAATGAGACTGGGGTCGTATGAAGCTAAGAGAACTCGTCGAGAAAACAGGTGTTTCAACGGAGACGATCCAGTTTTATCTAAGGGAGGGCATTCTTCCCAAGCCGCGCAAACGGGGCAGGGCCCAGGCAGACTATGGTGAGCACTATGTGGAGCTCATCAGCCTGATCAAGAGTCTCCAGGAAAAGCATTTTCTGCCCCTTTCCATCATTAAGAAAACCATCAAGCGGCTGAAAAAACTTTCCCCCAGTGAGGAACACTACTTTCATATGCAGAGTGAGTTTTTCAGCCCTGTGGGGCATCTCCTTTTCCAGCAGGAAGTGATGGGTGAAGAGAATTTTATGGAAGTAACCGGACTGGGTAAAAAATGGCTGGTAAAAGCGGAGGAGTGGGGAATCATCACGGCTGAAGACCATGACGGGGAGAAAATATTTTCATCAGATGATGTGGCCATCGGCAAGGTAATGGTGGAAATGGGTCGTGCCGGCATGGGCCCCAAGGACGGTTTTGATCCTGAAGCGCTTCGCCATTACAAGGACCTTCTGCAAAAAACAATCTCCAGCCTTGTCCGTGAGTTTACAGATCAACTGTACGGGAAAGCAACCGGGGATGAATTGGCTGAGATAGGTTTCAGCGCTTTGAACCTGATGGGCTTTTATTTCTTTTTCATATTTCGCAAACTGGCCCAGGAAGGAGCAAAAACTCAGATCGCCAAACTGGAGAAAGAGAAGAAAACCCTATAGACTATTAAACCTGTTAACAAAAGAAAGGAGAACAGAAATGAAAAAATTGTCACAAGGTTTAGCGTTCATTGGAATTATTCTGTTGAGTATGGTCCTGCTGTCTGCATGTGCATCAACACCCCAAGAGCAGTCCAAGGGAGATACCGGCGGGCAGACCCCCGGATTGTACAAAAACGAGGAATACCGTTTTACAGCAGAATACCCGGATCACTATGTTCCGGAACGCCTGGCGGGAGACGATGTATTCCGTGCTGTTAACACGAATGCTTATAAAATTCCAGTTTTCAATGTAACGGTTGCCGATGCGAAAGCCGGTGAGGCACTCAATGCCAAAGTGTGGATCAAATCTGCCAAAAAAGCCACACCCGGATCGAAACGCTTCAAGATTTTGTCTGAAGAAATGGTGACCCTCAACGATGGCACACCCGGGCTGCTGGTTTTCTATAAATGGACCTTTTCAGACGGTATGACCAAGCTCCAGACAGCATCCATGTGGGTAATAAAAAATGGTAAATCCATATCGGCCAGTGCCACTACCATTCTGGGGGGCGACACAACCCCGGACAAGCTTAAGGCGATGGTGTCCTCGATCAAGTTTTTTTAAGGTAGCAAGACTTGCATCACCGGTTTCCCCACACAAGGGAGCCGGTGATGTTTTCATACGAGAGGCCCATGGAGGAGAATCAAATAATGAATAGGCCCATACATCACCAAACAGTCATGGCCGTTGTCATCTGTACCATTTTATTTATGATGCCCTTATCCGCCCTGGCTGGATCCGATGATTCGGTCAAGGTGGGACTGCGCTATGACCCTTCGACGGTTAACATCATCGAAATTAGAAACGGCAATGATATCGCCGTGGTATCATTGATGCATCAGCCATTGCTTGCCCCGCATCCAGAGACCGGTGATCGCGTCGGTGTTCTGGCAAAGTCGTTTGAGATCCTGGAAAACGGTAAAAAGATCCGGGTGAAGATGTACCCGGGTGCCAGATTTCATACCGGCGACCCGGTGACCGCCCACGATGTGAAATTTACGTATGAGGCTTGTGCCAATCCTCAAAATGCCAATATGATCGCCGGTCTCCTGGACGAGATCGAGGATATCGAAGTTGTGGATGACCACACCCTGATCTTTCATTTCTGGGAGTCCTATGCTCCCTGGGAAGAACTCATGTGGCTGGGGATCTCTTCGAAAAAGTATTATGAAACAGCGGGACCCGAGAAATTTCGTTCACATCCCGTGGGCAGCGGTTCTCTCCGTTTTGTGGAACGAAAAATCGGTGAATATATTCATCTGGAGGCAGTGGAAGGGTATCCCTTGTATGAGGCCGAAGGCTATCCCTTTGAAAAAATCAGGTATAAAGACATCAAGTTTATTACGGTCCCGGATGACATGACGCGTCTGGCCATGCTGGAGACAGGGGAGCTCGACCTGGTGGGCGAGATTCTGCCACATCAGTTGAAACGGCTCCAAAGAAATAAACAGATTAATATCAAGAAGTCTGACCAGGTACCCAGCCTTTTTGGATTGGCATGCCTGCCCAAAACAGACCCCATCATGGGGGATCGGAATTTGGGACTGGCCATACGGCACGGTATCAACCGCCAGGAGATGGTGGACAAAATTTTTCTGGGTGAAGGCTATCCCCTGTATCAGTTCCTCAGCAGGGTGGAATTGGGGTATGACCCGAGTGTCGTGGTCGAGTTCAATCCGGAAATAGCCCGGGCATTTCTTAAAAAATCAGACTACAAACCAGGCACACCCCTGACTTTGACCTACACGAGTCTGGTTCCCAACGCACCCTTGATCGCTGCATTGATACAAAAATATCTCAAGGAAATCGGCATCACCACAAAGCTTCAGCAGCTCGAAGAGGGTACGGCTATCACCTACACCAGAAACAGGGACAAGCGTCTTGGGCATATACGACTTTATGGTTGGCCGGGTAACCGGGACCCCAATATCCGTATGCTTTTGACTCTGCTCAGCACCGCCCCTTATGCCGCGGTAACCGACCGGGCCAGGAAAGTGGAGATCGACAACCTGATCCTGTTACAGGCAAGGGAAATGGATAAAACCAAAAGAGCGGACATGATAAAGGAGATTTTTAAGATTACCGATTTTGATGCGGTGGGTACCGTTTTGTTCGGATTGAATATGATATACGCCATGAACGAGCGTATTGATTATACGTGGACGCCCAAGGAGGCCTATTTTCCCAATTTGCACACAATTAAATTGGTAAAATAATATCATCGAGTTCCGATGTTACCTGGCACGGCTTTGCCGCTATATTTAATTTTCTGGATAGAGACTGAAAACCATGCAGGGATATATCCTGAAAAGGATTCTGATTGCCATGTTTACCATTTTTGCGGTGCTGACGGTGGTGTTCTTTATTTTCCGTCTTGGCCCGGCCGATCCGGTGGCGGTGATGCTGCCCCCCAATGCAACACCCCAGGATGCCGAAAACCTGACCAAGAAATTCGGTCTGGATCAGCCCCTGATGGTCCAGTACACAAATTATCTTAAAAATGCGTTCAAAGGAGATTTTGGCACTTCTTTCAGGTTTAACGAGCCGGCCCTCAAAGTGCTGTTCGAACGGTTTCCGGCAACCCTTCAGCTGGGCTTGGTGGCATTTGTCATCTCGGTCCTGGTGGGGTTGTCTGTGGGCATTATTTCTGCGGTAAAGCCGGATTCATTTATCGACCGGATCGGACGCCTGGTTGCCCTGGCCGGGATGTCCCTGCCGTCGTTCTGGGTGGGGGTCATGCTGATTCTCTTTTTCGGGGTAACCTTGCGGTGGCTCCCCATCGCCGGAAAGGGGACTCTGGCGCACTATATCATGCCTTCCTTCTGCATGAGCCTTTATCCCATCGCCCTGATCACACGCCTGAGCCGTTCTTCCATGCTGGATGCCCTCAAAAGTGATTATGTGGTCATGGCACGCATAAAAGGTGTGCCCGAGTTTTATGTAATTCTTGTGCATGCTTTTAAAAATGCATCTATCCCTGTTCTTACGGTGATTTTCGGTATTTTCAGCGGTCTTATTGTGGGCAGTGCGGTGGTGGTTGAATACATCTTCTCATGGCCGGGTATCGGGAGGCTGGTGATGGAATCCTATTTTGCGAGAGATTACCCTGTTGTGCAGGTGTTTGTCATTTTTGTCACCTTTGTGGTGGTTACAATGAACCTTATCGTTGATATAATTTATGCCTATATCGACCCCAGAATTCGTTACCAGTAACCGAGGGCCAGGTATGCACAGGGTCGAGAAACAGGTGGTTGGACTTTGATCCATTTATTCAAAAAAAAGAAGAAAAAAGACACCCGGCCCAAGGGCGGTATCCGGCTGCCCTATGTGGGGTTTTTCTGTCTGGGAATATTTTTTCTGGCGGTTATATTCGCAGATGTTATTGCACCCTATGATCCCCAGGAGGGAGATCTTTTCAGCTCAACCATTCCGCCGGTATGGCAGGAAGAGGGGAGTCTGGCCCATATCCTGGGTACCGACATGTTAGGGAGAGATGTCCTGAGCCGAATCATCCACGGATCGCGAATGTCTCTGCTCATCAGTGTGGGGTGCATCCTTTTTTACGGGAGTATCGGGGTGACCCTGGGTCTTATCTCGGGGTTTATGGGGGGGCGAACAGACATGGTGATTATGCGGATGGCCGATCTCTGGCTGTCTCTGCCCGCCATCATTGTTCTATTCATGCTGGCCAGCGTGCATGGTCCCAGCGCCAAAACCATTATTCTGACATTCGGGATCATGGGCTGGCCCAACTACGCCAGAATTGTGAGAGGGGAGTGCCTGAGCCTGAAGGAACGGGATTTTGTCCGCCTGGCAAGGGTGGCCGGGTGCAGCAAATTGCGTATCATGTTTTCCCATATACTACCCAATATTATGAATACGATCATCATCATGGCGACCATCGAGATCGGGGGTATCATCGTTCTGACGGCGTCCATGAGTTTTTTGGGGCTGGGCACCCAGCCGCCCTCATGCGACTGGGGCCTGATGCTGGCAGAGGGGCGCCAGTATATCACCTATGCTTCGTGGCTGGTGACTTTTCCCGGATTAGCCATTGTGATTACCGTTCTTGGATTTAACCTGACCGGGGACTGGTTGCGGGAAATTTTGGATCCGAAACAGAAACTTCGCTGATGGATTATTAGGCATGCACACAAACAATGACAATCTTCTCGAACTTCAGGATCTTAAGGTTTCCTTTTTTACAAAACAGGGAGAAGTCAAGGCTGTGGACGGCGTGAGCTTCAGTGTTGGCAAAGAGGAGATCGTCGGTTTGGTGGGGGAATCCGGATGCGGCAAGAGCGTCACATCCCTCTCCATCATGCGGCTGGTGCCACAACCCGCAGGCAAGATCGTATCCGGTAGAATCCTGTTCAAAAACGAAGATCTCATGACAAAGTCCGAAGACCAGATGCGGCAGCTGAGAGGGGACCGGATCTCCATGATTCTGCAGGATCCCATGGTAGCCATGAATCAGTTACTCACCGTGGGAGAGCAACTGGGTGAGCCATTCCGGTTTCATGACAAAGTCAAGGGATCGCTGAGGGACATGTGCATCGCTCTCCTGGGGAAAGTCAAGGTTCCGGCTCCGGAAAGTCGTGTCGACGATTACCCGTTCCAGTTCAGCGGCGGGATGTCCCAACGGGCACTCATCGCCATGGGTATTGCCAACAACCCGGATCTCTTGATCGCAGATGAACCCACCACGGCCCTGGACGTCTCCATCGCGGCCCAGGTTCTCAAGCTGATGAAGGAGATTCAGAAAGAAACCAGATCTTCCATCATTCTCATTACCCACGACTTGGCAACTGTGGCCCAGATTTGTACCCGTGTTCTGGTGATGTATGCAGGCCGGATTGTGGAAAACGCCACCATAAAAAATTTTTATAAAAAACCGGCCCACCCTTATTCCAAAGGATTGATTCAGTCCGTTCCTGTTCTCGGGCGGCCTGTGGAACGTCTATTTTCCATCGACGGACAACCACCCAGCCTGTTTGAAATGCCGGAAGGCTGCCGGTTTTCTCCCCGCTGCAGCCGGGCTGAGAAAATTTGTTTTGAAAGTTATCCTCCGGAGATAATGCTGGAAGACAACCATAGCGTTGCTTGCTGGCTCTATGCAGGAAATTAAATCATGTCGACCCATGAAATCATATCTGTCAGAAACCTGAAGAAATACTTTCCGGTTACAAAGGGAACATTTGTCAGCAAGGTGACCGGACATGTCAAAGCAGTGAGCGATATCAGCTTCTCCCTGAGCCAGGGGGAAACCCTTGGTCTGGTGGGTGAATCAGGGTGTGGAAAATCGACTACGGCCAATATGCTTCTGGGGCTGGAGACACCCACTGCCGGCCAGATACTGTTCCATGGACGCGATATCACCCGTTTCACAAAAAAAGAGCGTTTTGCCTTTCGCAGAAATATCCAAGCGGTTTTTCAAGACCCCTTTCGATCATTGAATCCCAGAAAGAAGGTCAGGCAGATTGTTTCCGAACCCCTCCTCGTGCACAGGATTGGTACAAAAAAACAGATCGAAAAAAGGGTTCAAGAGCTCCTGGGTCTGGTGGGATTTGATTCACACCATGCTTCTCTTTATCCGCATGAATTCAGCGGTGGACAGCGGCAGAGAATCGCCATTGCCAGGGCTCTGGCTCTTGAACCGAAAGTGATCGTTCTGGACGAGCCGGTGTCGGCACTGGATGTGTCCATACAGGCCCAGATTCTGAATCTGCTCATCGACCTTCAGAAGAGGCTTAACCTGACCTATGTCATAATTTCACATGACCTGGCGGTGGTGGAACACGTCAGCAGTATGATCGGTGTGATGTACTTAGGATATCTAATGGAACTTGCCCCTTGTCATGAGCTATATAGGAATGCCAAGCATCCATATACGCGCGCACTTCTGGAATCTGTCCCGGTGGCTGACCCGGAAAATATCAAAGCAATCAGCCTTGAAGGTGAGGTTCCAAGCCCGCTGAATCCACCATCGGGGTGTACATTCCATCCACGTTGCAGTGAAATCCGACAAGTCTGTGATAAAGGCCTACCCAAAATGCGAGAGGCATCACCAGGGCATTACTACCGGTGTCACCGATGCAAAAAATAACTGAAATCCTAACGACAATGCCACTGATATTCATTTTTTTTAGATTTCATCTGTTAATGCCAGCATAAAGCCTCCTGGCCCTATTGAAGATTTGAACAAAATTTGGGATCATCACTTCTTGTAGACACGAGCACACCACCACCCGCCCCTGGCGACAGCGACGGCGGCGGCGGCTGCTTTATAGGAAGTCTGCAGTAGCAGGATGATCCTTAGCTTTGGACGGAAAGTATGATATCCACATTATTAAAACAGACTCAACTGCTGCCCGCCCATGATCTCACTGAAGCTCCGGTCAAAAAACATCAGGACCGCATCTGCTATGGGCTTGAGCTGTTTTTCAATATAGTGGGT
>JAUXCK010000340.1 GCA_030618925.1 Desulfobacteraceae bacterium | reverse complement strand
GCTTGAAACAATAACTTTCACTTTTGGATTAATTTGAAGGAGTTCCGAAAGGCACTGGTGTCCTCCCATTCCAGGCATACCCATGTCCAGAATGACCAACCCGATCTCGTTACGTCTGGATGTATAGATACCAACGGCTTTTTCACCATTTTCAGCAGTAATAGTCCTGTACCCAAACCGTTCCAGCATGTTTTTCCCGATCATAACCGCCGACGCTTCATCATCGACCAGCAAAACCATTTCATTTCCGCCAGGGATTTCTTCTTCTTGCTCATCTTTTTCCTGTGCCACGGTGTCTGTCTCAAGCACCGGAAAATAGATTCGAAATACCGTGCCCTGATCCTGCTGAGTATAACACATAATATAACCCCCATGATTTTTTACAATCCCGTAAACCATGGCCAATCCAAGCCCTGTGCCTTTTCCGGTTTCCTTGGTGGTAAAAAAGGGATCAAATATGTGTTTTAAAGTCTCGCTGTCCATACCATGCCCGGTGTCGGAAATTGTCAGCAATACATATTCCCCCAGGGTCGCCCCCAAATGGATTTCACAATACTCCTGATCTAAAAAAACGACCTCTGTTCTAAAATGGAGCTGCCCCCCTTCAGGCATGGCATGCTTTGCGTTGATGGAGATGTTCATCAGAACCTGCTCGATCTGCCCGGGGTCTGCATTGATGATTTTAAGATGTTTCTGGAGATCAACCTCAATCCTGATCATCTTGGGGATGATTCTGCCCAGAAGCTTTTTAACCTGTTTTATTTCAAAATTGAGATTGACCGGCCTTAATTTGCTTTGCACCTTGCGGCTGAATGTGAGGAGTTGCTGGGTAAGGTCAGAAGATCTTTGAACGGCTCTTTCAATTTCCTTCAGATATTCAAACTCGGCATTTTCTTTTTGCTTTTTAAGTAAAAGCAATTGGGTAAACCCGGAAATAACATGAAGGTTGTTATTAAAGTCATGTGCAATTCCGCCTGCAAGGGTACCCATTGCCTCCATTTTGCGATTGTGCCGCAGCTGTGCTTCAAGCCTCTTGTGCAGGGTGATGCTGCGCAGGCTGACAACGGTACCAATAGGTTTACCCGTAGAATCCAGATAGGTAGCCCCGCTTAAACTGACATCAACGATGTTGCCGATTTTCGTATACCTCTTGCTTTCGATACCTGAAAAGCTTTCTCCTGCTTTTACTTTTGCAATCAACAATTGAGTGCCCGGCCACTCATCTGCCGGCACAAAAATATCCATATTATTGCCTATGCGCTCTTCAAGGGTCCATCCAAATACTTTTTGAAAAGCAGGATTGAAGTAGACCACATTGCCTGCCATATCATAAACAACAACAGGATCCGGATTTGACTCCATGAGCGTTCGATATTTCTCCTCGCTTTCCTGCATCCTCTCTTCAACCAGTTTTCGTTCTTCAATTTCCTGGGTGAGCTCGGAGGTGCTTTCTTTCATTCTATCTTCCAGTATATCGTGTGCCTTGTGAAGGGCATTTTCAGCCTGCCGTCGTGTTGTCATATCACGCCAAATACTGAGGATGGTCCCTTTATCCTCTTCTCCGGTTTGTTCCATAATAGACGCATTGACGCTCAGGTATCGACGCCTGTCTTTGGTTGTGATTTGAAATTCGAAATCACGGCAGAATCCTTCAAGAAGAACACTCTTTTTAAGCTCAAGCCACTTTATGGGCGCATCGCCATCAAATTTTTCAATCCAAGTATACATGCTTGTTTCGATAACATCCGACTGCCGGCATGAAAAAAAAGAGCAGAACGCATCATTTACCATGATGATATTTTGAAACGGATCGGTGATAACGATCCCGTCGACAGAAGTCTGCAAAAGTGTTTCAAAAAACCTGAGCGTCTGCCGTGTGGCCTTTAATTGTGGTCGTGCAGGGGAGTGTTTCATCTTTTGCCATCAAAGTTTAAATGAGTCTGGGTCTTGATTTTTCTAAAACATCATTATGCCATTGATTTAAATCTATTGCAAACCCGCTAAATAGTCAATCGGTGAAAAAAACGTGGCAGGATAGCCCTTGTCTTGCGCTTTGCAGTGAATTAATGGGGTTTGACATGTGAGCTAAATTTGATACATTGTAGTTGACTGAATGACCAATATGCTTGATCCTGGCTCAGTATTGAAAAACAGATTTTAAAATGAAAAACAAGAAGTGTCACATGCAGGGGGCATTGGAGGGACTATGATCGATATCAGCAAAATTGATTATTCCGCTTTGGATCGTCCTGAAATTCTTCAATTTCTTTTTCATCCAAGGAAGGAACAAAGAGCACTTCGGTGCGACTCCGATCAAACAGAGTTTTTAATCCCGGTGGGAGATGGTGTGGTGATTGGTGCGAAATTGTATCATGCAAAGACATCAGGGCCAACGATTCTTTTTTTTCACGGCAACGGGGAGGTTGTGTCCGATTATGACGATATCGGGCCGGTATATGCAGAACTGAATATTAATTTTCTTCCGGTTGATTATCGAGGGTATGGTTTGTCCACCGGAATGCCGACGGTTACCGGGATGATGCGTGACTGCCATCATATTTTCATTTATATTAAAAAATGGCTCGCAACCAACGGGTACAATGGGCCGTTGATCGTCATGGGCCGATCCCTGGGAAGTGCCTCGGCCATTGAATTGGCAAAAAACCATCAAAACGAGTTTGATGGCCTGATTCTCGAAAGTGGATTTGCTTTTACCACACCTCTTTTGAAATTACTTGGGATTAACTTAGATAAACTTGGCATCAACGAAGATAAAGGGATAGAAAATATCGATAAAATAACAGAGTTTCATAAACCGGTGCTGATCATTCACGCTGAATATGACCATATCATTCCATTTTCCGATGGGATGGCACTTTATGATGCCTGCGGGTCTTCTGAAAAGAAATTTCTGAAAATTCCTGATGCAAACCATAATACCATTTTTTATCATGGCAAAAGAGACTATCTACAGGCAATAACCGACCTTGTTACACGCATCGCATCTTCCGAAACATAGGGTTCTTTCAGGCGCCAGAATTATTTTGAATAGAAATATTTCTGACCGGATTATTTTTTACCTGAATTATTTTTTATAGGTAAATTGCAATTTTGCAGACCCGATTTTAATGATGTCGTACTCCTTTAATTTAATGGACCCGCTAACCACATCTTCATTTATCCTGGGTTTGGATATTCCACCCACATGGCTGAAATAATACCCATTGGGTCGCAGGCTGATTGTTGCAGCATTCTTTCCCGTCAGTATGCCGCTTACAACAATGTCCGAATCTGCAGCTTTTCCGATTTTTATCATTTTCTTGGCAAGAATGACATCTCCATCTCCGCCGGTCAGATAGGTCAGCAGACCGGTTTCACCGGTCTCCTTCATGCCCGGCGTTCGTCCGGTATTTGAGTCGGCAAGCATGGCCCGATACCTGTCAGTATCCATTACCATGGTCTTATCCAGGCCGGGGGTCGTCTCCTTTGATATGGGTTCGTTTTGCTCATGCCTGAAAAAGAGAATATGCTTTCCTATGTTTATAATATCGCCTTCTTTCAAATAGTGGGAAGTCACCAGCTGCTTATTGACAAAGGACCCGTTTTTACTTTGCAGGTCGGTAAAAAGGAATCCATCTTCTATGGATTCAATTTTCGCATGATTCCCTGACACGGCAAGATTGTCAATCACCATGTCATTCGTACTCCGCCGGCCAATGGTCAAAGTTTTTTCCTTTTCAAGTCGAAATTTTTGAACGATGTTTTTATT
>JAUXCK010000038.1 GCA_030618925.1 Desulfobacteraceae bacterium | reverse complement strand
CTATCAAGGCAATGCCTATGAGGACACTTCTCTCCCCCGCCTGCCGACATCGCTGGATCAGGCGACTGATCTGTTAGCCCGCAGTCACATTGCCCGCCAGGCATTTGGCAGTGACGTGATTGATTTCTATGTCCGGACCGCTCAACTGGAGTCTGAGGCATTTCGTCAAGCTGTCACCGACTGGGAATATCATCGTTATTTTGAGCAGATATAGTTTTCTAATATGACGATGGGAGGTAAGCGAATTCAATGTTGGAATGATCGTGGATGGATGCCGGGCGGATCAGGATTGGAACTTTGTTGCCATCTCTCTCAATTCACCTGTGAATTTCAATAAATTCTCGACACCTTGCTTAACGTAATGACTGTTTTGAGATATTTCCTTAACTTCAACATCAACATCGGCAATTGCCTTTGCGATTTCATGGGCTGTGCTTGAACTGCGGGTTGTATTTTTATTGACTTCGGAAATACCTTTCGAGGACTGGGTCACATTCTGAGAGATTCCTTTGGCTGTAAATGACTGTTCTTCAATTGCCGTGGCAATGGAGGTTATATTTTTATTCATTTCACCAATCGTGTTGATGACCTGCAGCATTTCACCGGCTGTATCAGATGTTGAATTCTGAATATTTTCGATTTGATTTTTGATTTGGGATGTTGCATTCGCAGTTTGCCTGGCAAGTTTTTTGATTTCATTTGCAACCACTGCAAACCCCTTGCCTGCCTCACCTGCCCTAGACGCTTCGATGGTTGCATTTAAAGATAACAGATTGGTCTGGGCGGAAATCTCCGAAATAACCTCTGTGATCTTACTGATCTCCATTGCAGTTTCACCTAGCTTTTCTATTTTTCCAGACGTGGTTTGCGACTGCTCCACGGCAGTTGAAGAGATATTCCAGGCTTTTTCGGAATTTAAAACGATTTTATTAATGGTTGACGTCATCTCTTCTGCAGAAAGCGCAATCAAGTTGATGGAATCAGATGCGACACTCATGGCAGACGCCACAGAGTTGATTTCATCGCTCACCTCTTCTGAGGCAGCGGTGACATTTTTTGATTTTACCGTTATGGTATCTGTTGCAGCGGTCATGCCTTTTGACAGGTCTAACAATGCTTCCGACGATGTATTGAGACCCAGGCATTTTTCAAAAACATCGTCAATCACCCCACGTAAATTATCCCTGGATGCTTCGGCCAGTTTTTTTGATTCTCTAAGTTCTATTTTCTGGTTATTATACTTGCCTGCCAGATAGGACATCATAAGCGCTGTGGGCAAAAAACAAAATGCATAAAATAATTGTGTCTTGAATGAACCGCTTTGTCCTAAATAGGTGATGGCCCAGTACGACCCCGCTATATGCAGGATACTTGTTGTAATCGAGATGGAAAGAGACCATATGAAATTTGATTTGGCCAGAAGAAAACAACATGCTAAAATTGCAAAGAAGAATCCTATTGTTCTTGCTTCATGCAGAAAAATGATCCACATCAAATATAAAAAAAGAAACATGATTAAGTGAGCGTAGTAGAATATATTGATCTTTTTCAAAGTGATGGTCCTTTGAACATAGACCAACATCAGAGTGATGCAGGTTAATCCTATGCTGACAATTAAACAAAACAGGATTTGAATATATGTAATACTGCTTAATCCGATTAACTTGGCGCCGATACTGGCGACTTGTGTCAGCATCTCACAGAAAAGCACAAGCAGGGTGCTGATCAATAGGATCTTTTTCCGCCGCAGGTTCTTATCAGATGTCTCTTTTGATTCCATTTCACCTCCGCAACAGATTTTAGTATGCATTTGCAACTCAACACGATTTGGCTTTTCCGGTCACAGCGCATAAGGGTTCAACACAAATATCTCTGCGCGATCACACTTTCGGCTAAAATTAAAACAAGGATACAATAAAAAATATGATGTATAGGAAGTTGCGGTGATTCTGCCCCTGATTTCTGTACTGACTCCCGGCCTGATGCCAAACTGGATGTCTGGCAGGTTGTGCGCTTTTTGCAAGACTCTCAGGCTGAGCGGAAACAATTGTGTTTTACTTTGGGGTGTTGAAGATAGTTTACATTATACACAAATGAGTTCGAAAAATCAAACAATTACTTGGTTTTTATCTATAAATGGCCTTTTCAGGGATCTCTGTGTCGACCCTTTATGAATTTCTTGTACAGCATTTCCGGCCTTATTCTCAACCTCCCGTGATGACCCGGGGCGGGAACTTGAGCTGTGACATCAATTCTATAGTATTGCCCGTTTCATTACATACTTTCGTGCATGAGCCTCCCTCGCTTATATTGAATAACCACCTTATATTATTTATAATATGATGCATTATGGCCATTGGCATAACTATTGCTTTTCCTTGTTGTACAAGGTTCCCGGATCACTGCGTGGGGAATGCTTATGGATTATTAAAAGGAACAGGTGTCATGATACACGGCAAAGATAAAGTTCTTAAGGCGTTTGAAATTGTTCTGACCACCCTTCTTGACAATCATCCTGAGGCCACGGATGACCAGAAAAAAAATGTTCAAAAGGTGATACACTCATTTATTAATCTATGTGGCCGGAATTTCTCAGCCACGGAAATCTTAAATACCATGACCCCTGTGGACCAGGCCATGAAACTTTTCAAAGAGTATGCAGATCTCCAACTCGGAAACCGGACTGTCCATTAGCATTGGTTCTTCCCGGTTGGGGCAATGGCGACTGCGTGACATGCCTCATGCCATATTTTCTTAAGCGCTTGTTTCCACTTTAAATTTTCAAAAGCTTTTCCCCTCCACGCTGCCCCTTCTTTTACACCACCGGCCAAAGCCTCCCATCCTTTTACATAATCAAAAGTTTTCCACAGGGCACCGGCCTTGAAAATAACTTCAGGGTCTCGCGTTCCTATTAAAAATCTACTGCCCGCTTTCTCGTCAAATATTTTCCAGTGTGCGCCGGCATAGAAAACAAACTCACGGCTGCCGATATCAAGCAAGGCATTGAGTCCTTTTCTAAAATCAAATGTCTGCCATTCAAGCCCTGCATAGTAAATAAACCTGGCATGATGCGCGAGGACCAGGGAATCAAGGCCTCTGTCATAATCAAACCATTGCCAGGTGCGGCCGGCACGAAATATAAAATCCGGATCAGCTGCAACTATAAGCATATCCTGACCCTTTGTATAATCAAATTCTGACCAGTAAAGGCCGGCCTTGTATATAAACTCGGCGCTATTCAGTTCTGCCAGTTGATCCAAACCCTTGTGAAAATTAAACTGCCCGGGTTCACAACCCGCCCGAAAAATGTTTTCAGCTTCTTGATTCACACGCCACCCTTAATCCTTTTCGGCCTTTACTTCTCACTGCCCTGACGATGACACCATCACGCCGATCTGACCAAATGGCGGATCAAACGGTTCCGGCAGGTCGTCCGGGACAACCCACAATGTGGGGGAATATGGTTTCAGCTTGTGGAGATCAAAAACCTCACCATCGGTAATAACGACCAATGGTTCTCTGTGCCTGAGCATGTAGGCATTAAAAAGGGGCATGAAAAATGTGGCGCCCCTGTTTCCGGTTCGAAGATAGCGCCAGTCGCCCTTCTGATATACATAAGGTTTTAGCAGGTTTTCAGAGGGGATAAAGCGACCCTCCCTTTTTTTGGGCACAAACAGGTCTTCATCCATACAGAGCAGATGAATTTTATAATGGCATAGAAGCGCCTCAATGACACCAAACGCATTTTCGATCCCTCCGGGGGTCATGACCACAGACCCGGAAACATCTACTGCCACCGTGATGTTTTTCTGTTTTTTATAAACCCTGCCGGGGGCATAGATACCAGCGCCGAGATAACGCCGGTTGAACCGGCTGGCCGAGTAGCCCCACTCATCACTCAAGGATGCCTGCTCCAGAAAAATATTAAGTTTGTGATGAAAATGATAAATTTGAACCGGTTTGACATCATCAATGAACACAGCCACTTTCTGATAAAGTCTTTCTGAACGGCAGATGTCATCCCTGCCGGCGAAACTGATCATTCGTCTTTTGATCGCCAGGACAGACGCCTTTTGGCGAAAATGTTGAAAAAAATGAACCCCGGTTGGCAAGACCCTTTTGAGATGATCCCTGAACACCAACCCTTCGCCTTCACCAGGTCCATAAAAAAGTGTGCCTTTTTCCGGTATTTTGTTTTTGAATGCGGCCGGATCAGGCTCATCTCCTGAATCCGGAAATCCTGTATCCAGTTTTGATCCGGGTCCTTTTTCAGGGGGATCCGCGTCACTTTGAGACGTCCCTTTTTGAGTGTGTCTATCATTTTCTTTCAGCCAGGCAAACACCTCTTCCCAGGCAGGGTCTTTTTTCTTCTTATTTGACCTTGCATAAAAAGACCACTCATAAAAAGATTGGGGAATTCTGGGGAGTCCTTCCGGAAGGATCACCAAAGGCGCCTCCCGAATGTCCCGTCCTGTTCGGGAAAAAAATGTTTTTTCATGGTCTGTGATATAGGAGTTGATCACCATGTCCTGGGCCAGATTCTGAAGAAAAGGGTCCTCTCCGGGAAGCGCCCGATGCGGGTGATTTAAAAGGATGTGCATCATTTCATGGACCAGGAGGCCGGTGAGTTCATCCTCCTTATGCGATTCAACAAAGTCAGGGTTGTACAAAAGAGTGAGGCGGGATGCAGAAATCGTCAGCCCGAGCGTGGGAAGCCGCCTTTCTTCCTGAAAATCGGCCATTTGAAAAAAATAGGACGTAAACCTGCTCTTCCCCCAGAGGGCCTGAAGAATGTTGCGCCACTTGAAATGCATCATGTCTTTCCTAATCTTCCAGAAAATCACCAAACGCCTGGCAGAGAGATCCGGCCAGTTCATCATCATCAAGCAAGCCCAGGGCGGCGGGGATTTCACTCAGGATCCCGCATTCCTTTATCAGCAGATAAAAAAAAGAGAGTGATAGATCTGCCCTGGCATTCCCTGTAAACTGCAGCACATTGCACAATATTGCGAGATCTGATTTCGGGAGATCGCCCTGTGCGGCAATTTTTTTCTCTCTTAAAACCGAAACCGCACCTGACAGTGCCCAGAGAAGGTCTTCAGTCGGGATGGTGTTTTTTTTCAAACAAGCGAGCCTTTCCTGATCCCCTGTGAGAACCTGGCGGGTGGTCAGCTCACGGGGGGCTGTATGTTGGAGCACAAAATCCCGGCCGGCAATTCGGCCCACCAGGGAGTAGACCATTTTTTCAAGCGGTCCATCTGGATTTTCCTGCAGGTGGCGGGCGAGTTCATCGTCGGTTGAAATTCCAAAGGAAAAGAGAAGTGCCTGGGACACCTGATGCCATCCACGGGGGTTGGGATCGATATGTGTTTCATCCCATAGTTTCTCCGGGAAAAGGGAGATATATCGGATAACGGCCGGATGTATGTCTTCCCGGGCAGCCCATTGCAGCCAGTCTTCGACATTTGGTTTTAGATGAAAAATCGCCAGGCGCCCATCCAGGGCAGCGTCATCAAATTCAGTAATCATTGTGCTGTCCATATGGCCAAGATTCCCGGATAAAACAATTGCCGTTCGTTCAGGCAGGAGATGCTCACCGCATACATGCTCGGTGATGATTTGAAAGAGCGTCTGGATGACAGTCGGATGGGCCCTGTTTGCTTCATCCAGAAACCATAAAATCCCGTTAAAGGGTTCCGGTATCGTTTGGGGTGGAATAAATTTGGGCCGGTAGTAAATCATTCGCTTTTCTGTATGGTCTGGTACCGGGTACCCCCCCAGGTCAATGTTTTCTTTAAATGCGAGCCGGGTGTCTATAAAGAAATAGTTTTTCCGTTCTGCCACCTGTTTAACAATTTCAGATTTACCGATTCCGGGATGCCCTATAATTTTAAGGGCGTAATTTATGCGACCCTCGGCATCAAGGTACTTACTGAGGATCTCTTCTATCTCACTGATGCTGACCTCAACCGGTTCTTTCATGACAGACCTCTTTTTTTTTGAACCATATCCAACCAAAGAAGGCGAGGAGTGATTCCTCGCCTTTAACTTCATTCCTGTTCCATTTTCCTATGGGTTCATCTCATAAGCATCGATCAGGGCATATACATGTTCGTTTAACACCTTCGTAAACTTCTCATTGTCCACAACCGGCTTTTTAATCATTTTCAGACATGCTTCCTGCTGAGGTTCGGTGCTGGAAGACTTGGAATAGAGGTCCAGCGCATAGCGTGAAAAATCCCTGACCATGAAATCAAAAATCTGGTCCAGAAGGTCATCGTCGATTTTTTCAATTTTAGCACTTTCGATGATCAGCTGACCGTAGGCGACCATGGTAAAAAGTTCACCGACTGTCAGTAAAAAATCAAAATCATTCATCATTTGATCTTTTAATGCCACGCCGGACACCATGAGAAATTCCTCGTAGCCCCTGATCTGAGTCGTAAAAACCTCAATATTCGGCAGGTTCTTGCCGGCATAGGTGGGACGAAAATCATGGAACTGAATTTTGGCATACCCCCTGGTCGGTCCCTGTTGAAACAAAAAATCATCATTTTCAGGCCCGTTCATCCTGGGGATATCCGGATATTCTTTTGCATTGAACATGTAACTTGGAATCAGTTTGGCGATCAGTGCCATGTTCACATGCCGGGTTCCCTCCAGTTTGGGAAACCCCCTGAGTTCGATCACTGCCTGCTCAAAATAAAGGTCCTTTTCAAAACCGCGGGCAGCGATGATGTCCCAAAGCATTTCGTGGACATCTTCCCCCTGAATCGCAACCTTCATTTTCATGATGGGATTAAAGAGAAGGTAGCGCTTGTCATCGGGTGCCGCAGCCCGCATATAATCGGTTGCCCTTAACCCGAACAGTTTCATTGCAGCCAGGCGGCAGTAGGAATCAAAAAAAAGACGCTTGACATGGGGAAAATCTATTACGTTCTTCCCGTATAGATTCCGGTGAGCCGCATGATTCAGGGCTTCATAAAAGGAATGGGTGACAATGCCGATGGCACCGGACCCGATGTTGAATTTACAGATATTAACCGTATTGAGCATGTCATCCCAGGCTTTTGATCCCCGTGAAAGAATCTCCGCTTCTGACACCGGATAATCATGAAGGACAAATTCAGACACATAATTCTGGGCATGAATCACGTTTTGAACACATTCATATTTTTCATGTTTTGAGTCCACGACAAAGAAGACATACTCGTCCGAATCGGCCATTTTCCCAAACACCGATACAGTGCCGGCCTCGTTTCCATTCCCGATATAATATTTTGTACCCCTGGCAAGATAGGTATTGTCTTCCTGGGGATACAATTTCATTTCTGACGAATAAATGTCAGCACCATGCTCTCTTTCAGACAACCCGAACGCACACAGCGGATTCTCCCTCAATTTCTGAACCGCTTTATGCTTAAACTCTTCATTGTCGCCCAAAAAAACCGGGTCCAGCCCCAAAGTCGAAACATGATACATATACCAGTAGGCTGTACCATAAAAACCGCAGATTTCGGAAAACTCAAACATGCGGTATGTGCTGTAATACTGGTCTGAGTCGCCATACCCCTTGGGCAAAAACAGCGTTTCAAAAATCTTTTCCTTTTTGACGAACTCTGCAAAATCATAGGTGAATTCACAGGAATGAAAATCGTCTTTGATCTTTTTCAAGCCCTTGTTTTCAAAAAACGCGATGGTCTTGATCATGATTTCCGTTGACCGTTCATCCGGGTAATTCCGATCCTGATATTTTTTCGGATTCAACAAGAGCATGGGGGCCTCCTTTAATATTTAAGGAATGATCTTTTTTACACTTCCAGATACCTGGCACGGATCTCAGGGTTGGCATCCAGTTCTTCAATAGTTCCCGTGTACCCGAGATGTGCCTTGCCCATCAAGTACACACGATCTGCCAGGGACATGGCAACCTTCAGGTTATGTTCCACTAAAAGGATCGAAACCCCGACCTCGCTGATCTCGGCAAGGACATCCCGAACTTCCTTGGTCATGACCGGGGACAGGCCTTCGGTGGGCTCATCAATCATTAAAAGATCCGGGTTGCCCATGAGGGTACGGGCGATGGCAAGCATCTGCTGCTCTCCGCCGGAAAGGGTTGATCCTTTCTGGTTGCTCCGGTCCTTTAAGATGGGGAAATGCTTGTAAACCCGTTCAAAATCCCACGGGTTCCGCCCTCCGCCGCTGCTATGTCTTCCGTGCTTAATCCCCATTCTGAGATTGTCCAATACCGGAAGATTGGGAAAAATTCGTCTCTCCTCGGGGACAAATCCGATTCCGGCTTTGGCCACCCTATAGGGTGGATGGCCAAAAATACTCGTTCCTTTATATTTAATCGTCCCGGAGTTGGGTTTGACAAGTCCCATAATGCTTTTTAAAGTGGTGCTTTTACCCATGCCGTTGCGGCCCAGAAGCGCGACGACCTCCCCTGCATCAACGGCCACAGACATGTCCTGCAGTACATGACTCTCACCATAATAGGTATTCAAATTCTCAACTTCCAGTAACATATTTAAATCTCCATCTCGCCGAGGTAAGCTTCCTTGACCTTCGGGTTTTTCCGGATCTCCCCGGGTGCACCCGAGGCCAGGATTTCTCCATGGTGAAGCACGGTGATGCGATCTGCCAGGGAAAAAACCACATCCATGTCATGTTCGATAATGACCATGGTTTTACCTTCCGTAAGCCGTTGAATTAAACCGACGGCGTAGTGGGTTTCATCCACAGACATGCCGGCAGTGGGTTCGTCCAGCATGACCACTTCAGGGTCTGTGGCCAGGGCCATGCTGATTTCAAGGCTCCTGGATTTGCCGTATGACAGGCCGCTGGCCGGAATATTGCGTTCCCCGTCCAGGTTGATGCGTTTCAGGATTTCATCGGTCTCCCGGGTCACATCGTCCATTTTATCCACAAAACGAAAAATATTAAAGCGGATACCGCGTTTGGACAATACGGCCATGCGAATATTCTGAAAGGCCGTGAGTCTTGAAAAGGTGCTGGTGATTTGAAACGACCGCCCCATCCCCAGGCGCACCATCTGGTGCGGCCGGGCGCCGGTGACATCTTTATTTTTAAAAATAACTTTCCCGCCTTTGGGGGTGTAGGTACCTGTGATCAGATTAAAGAGCGTGGTTTTGCCCGCGCCGTTCGGCCCGATAATGGCATGTCGTTCGCCTTCAGCTACCTGAAGATCGACGCCCGTTATGACTTTCAACCCTTCGAAATCATGTGTTAACCCCCTGGTCTCGAGGATATTCATGACGCGCCCTCCTTATTGAAAAACCTGGCCCTTGCCATATTCACCAGCCCCAGAAACCCCATAGGCGCATACATGATGACCAGAATCAAAATCAAACCCATCACCAGTTCAACCCTTTCCGTATAGCGGCTGGTCAGTTCCGCGATAAGGGCAAAAATGCCGGCACCAAAGATGGGTCCGAAAAAACTGGCGATGCCCCCGACCATGATGATCATGATGGGTGCAAAGGAATTTAAAACAGAAAACTCGTCCGCTGATACCAGGTTTTGGAAGAGTGCGAATATTGATCCGGCCACGCCGGCAAAGCCGCCGGCAAAGATATAAATGAGCGCCTTTGAGTGGGAAACTTTAAACCCCACATAATCGATCCTGTCGGCATTGTCCCGAATGCCCACCATTATCTGACCAAAGGGCGTTTTGGTGAAAAACCATAAAAAAGAGATGCATATTACCAGAACAATCATGGCAAAATAATAAAACATTAATGGGTCCGTCATATCAATGGAGACAATACCCGGAATGGAGAAAGGGGGGATGGGAAATCCACCGATACCGTCCTCTCCGCCGGTGATCCCTCTCAGTTTCAGTGTAACGACATACATGAGCAGCCCAAAAGCAAGATGAAGCATGGCAAAAGCGGTACCGCTGAGCCTCACCACCATGGGGCATAAGATCAATGCAAACAGGACAGCGCTTAAAAAACCAATCAGCAGTGATGCCAAAAGGGGCAGGCCCTGGATATGTGTCAATGCCAGGGCTGTACTATACCCTCCCACACCGAAAAAGATAGCATGCCCGAAGGTCAAGAGCCCGGTATAGCCCAGCAGGAGGTTGACCGAGATCGCGTAGAGAGCAAAAATACCAAACTCGACTAAAATGTTTGTATAATAAATACCAAAAAGCCTTGGATAGACAATCAGAACGACGATTAAAATACCCCATAAAATCCACTTGAAGCCCTTATTCATTATTCTCTTTCTCCAAATAAGCCCATTGGTCTGATTGTCAGAACAACGACCATAAAAATGAATATCAGTATCGGTGCGAGCTGTGAAAAAAATTGAACGCCATACGAATTCAGCAAACCGCATATGATGGAAACCAGCAGTGCCCCCCCGATGCTTCCGAACCCGCCCACACACACAACAATAAAGGCATCCATACCCACCTGGTCAGCCAGTCCGGGAAAAACGGTCAATATCGGGGAAATGACCACGCCGGCCACACCGGCCATCCATGTGCCGACACCGAAAACAGTCATAAACACCACCGGCACATTGATCCCCAGGGCATTGACCATATCGGCATCGGAAACAGCGGCCCGCACGACCATACCCAGCCGGGTCTTGTAAAGGATCAGGGACAATATAATTAAAAGTATGAGTGATATGCCGATGATAAAGAGCCGGTAAACCGGGTACTCCATGCCGGCAAGATTCACAAGACCCTGCAAATATGTCGGAACCAGAACCGGCTTGCTCTCGGTTCCCCAGATCACCTTAACACCCTCCAGAATGATCAGTCCAAGACCCGCGGTTAAGATCAGCTGACCGATATGTCCAAGTCGTTGGACCTTTCTAAGAAGAAAGCGTTCCACCAGAATACCAAAAAATCCTGTAATGACAGGCGCGAAAAGCAATGCCAGCCAAAAATTACCGGTCCATATCTGAAACTGATAACAAAAATAGGCGGACAGCATAAAAAACGACGCGTGGGCCATGTTTAAAATCCCCATCATCCCGAAGATCAGTGTCAGGCCGGATGCCAAAAGAAAAAGCACCATTCCGTATGCAAGACCGTGTATGCCTTGTGCAACATACATCGCCGTAGTTGCATCCATCTGTAACCCCTCCCGGTTTATTTAGTAACCTGCCACCCGAAAGCCCCTCAGAGCGGGGCAAACACCAGGTTTCAAGCAAAACAATAAAATCCACAACAGCCCATCCCCGGAATGTGTCCACAGGAGACGGGCTGTTGAACGTTCATTGGTACACACCATCTAAGACTATTTGCACAGTTTCGGGTCTGAGAGCGGAATAATCTTGCTTTGTGGAATCCGGGTGACCGGCCCGGGTTCAGAACATCCCTGATACCAGTAATAGGGTTCGATATTGAAGCTGTCTTTCTGCCTGGCAGGTTCGACATATTCCTCGATAAACATGTCACGCATGGCCTTATGATCGCAGGCCCGCATGGTATAGACAGTACCGGATACATCTTCATAGGTATCGTTCTCAAACGTCTTGATGATCTTTTCCGGTTTCAGGGTGCCGGCCCTTTCGATGACACTCAAAAGCCAGTAGGTCTGCATCCTGTAAAAACCCAGGTTTCCGGTACCATGCTCGAACAGCTTGGAGCCCCATTGCCCTTTCCACTTTTTCCACTGATCATTCCAGGCCCTGTAGTAAGTGATATCATCTTCGGTCTTGAAAGTCGGATTTTCAGTGGCAGCCCCGGCAATATGAATCAGCCCTTTGGTCCCCTCGACACCGACGCGATGAAGCATATTGGGTTCGTCAAGAAACAGATTTGCAATGGGCAGCGTGATATTCATCTGTCTTGCCTGGACAAGCAGGCTTTCCGAGTCAGGGGGCCAGTCTCCGGTATAGATCACCTCAGCACCTGATGCTTTGATCTTGGTCAGAAAGGGTGCGAAATCTTTGAGAAACAGCTGGTGGTAGTCTTCACCCACGATTTGGGCGGCAGGATAATACTCTTTTAACCCTTTTTTGAACCCGCTTGCCAGAGAGTGGCCAAAAAGGTAATCCTGGCAGAGGATATAAAATTTCTTTTCCTTTTTTCGAATCTGGCCATAATAATAAGCTGCAGCCCGTCCCACCTGTTGGGTTGAAATATTGGTCATAAAGGAATACCGTGTAAAGTTGGTGGCATCGTAGAGTTCATCTGACAAGGCAGCAGCGTCAATGGCAATGACCTTGTATTTTTTGGCAACCTGGTTGATGACCTTCATGAGAT
>JAUXCK010000033.1 GCA_030618925.1 Desulfobacteraceae bacterium | reverse complement strand
GAACGCAGCAACATTCGGGTAATACGTGTAGGCCGCATAAAAACCGCCAAATACGCCTACAATAGATGAGAGCTCCCTGGCCAGGCCTCTAAAGAGGCCCCTGATCAGGCAATACATGAGGATAAACAATATGAGAATATCAAAGGCGTTCATAGTGCTGTTTAAGGCGTAAATCCTTTCTTTTTGACGAAATAGCGCAGCGACGGAATAGCGCAGCGACGGAATCCTTCACAGGTCAGGCTGTTGAATTAACAAAACCGCCTTTTTGAGTCAAGGGAATTTTCGAATCTCCGGGAACGATAATGCCGGAATACCATTGATTTTCTATTTTTCTGATTTTTTACCATCATTTTGTTGTTTTGTCAGATCTTATTTGTTATTTGCATTCCCCTGAGATATTATGATATGAATAATTTAAAAAAGCCCCTTACCCTGATGCATAACGTGACAATACGGAGAGAATAACATTGTTTCTTCAGTATGGGCCTTTTTGATAATTTTAATAACTTTTTATGAAACCACCCTCAAACCAAACACAGGCCCGGATGACCTTCAATGATCTGGACCTGGCCCGACAGCTTTTCGGAGAACATAATAGTCATCTTCAACGCCTTGCCGATGCCCTGGAGATCAATATTCATGCCAGGGGAAGCTCAATATTTATTCAGGGAGATGATATTGAAACCGATCTGGCAAAAAAGATACTCAAACAGCTCTACGGGTTACTCGAAGAAAAATACCCTGTATTTGCTGAAGATTTTGATTATGCCCTCCGGGTACTCAGCGAAAACGACAAAACAAATTTAAAAGAAATTTTTTTAGATACCGTATTCGTTACGTCCAAAAAGCGCGCGATTGCGCCAAAAAGCTACGCTCAAAAACAATATATCGAGTCTATTCGAAAATTTGACATTGCATTCGGCATCGGGCCGGCAGGCACGGGAAAAACATACCTTGCCATGGCCATGGCGATTTCCGCCCTTACAAAAGGACTTGTCAGTCGAATCATTCTGACGCGTCCGGCAGTGGAGGCCGGCGAGGCCCTCGGCTTTCTGCCCGGGGATCTCGCTGAAAAGGTCGACCCTTATTTAAGGCCCCTTTATGATGCACTGCATGATATGATGCGATTTGAAAAAGTGTCGGACCTTATGCAGAAGGGTATAATAGAGGTTGCGCCGCTGGCCTTCATGCGGGGTCGAACCCTGAACGATTCTTTTATTATCCTGGATGAAGCTCAAAATACCACCCCGGAACAAATGAAAATGTTTTTAACCCGAATCGGATTCAGCTCCAAGGCTGTTATTACAGGCGATATCACCCAGATTGATCTTCCGGTGGACAGGCCCTCCGGTCTAATTGATGCCAAAAATATTCTTCAGGAAATTGAAGGCATCGGCTTTGTCTTTTTCTCTGAAAAAGATGTTGTCCGCCATCGTTTGGTGCAGGAAATTATTAAAGCATATGACGGAAAAGGGGTAAACAGAAACCGATAGCCTGTTTTAAATCCATCGGGATTCTCAGAAGGTTTATATGAATACAGAAATAAAAAAGAAATCCCTCGACAAATTTATGGGTATTGGAAAGAGTTTTTCATGGCTCCTTCTAATAGGGGTGGCCGCCATATTCACCCTTATCCTGTATCCAAGCATGGCCATAAAAAAGAATCCCTATAAATTTGGCGACGTGGCCCAAAGGGATGTAAAGGCTCATTTTGATTTTTTAATTGAGGATATGGAGGCCACCGAAGAAAATCGCAGGCAGGCAGTTGAATCGGTCCTGACGGTGTATGACCACGACACCGCTATGATCGCAGATATCAGCCTGCGCCTGCGCCAGGCCTTTTCTGCACCCCGGGCGGTCATCAATAAAGAAAAAAATCTCCGGAAAAACAAGAAGGGGAAACCTGAAAAACAGCCCGCCCCCGGCCTGTCTGATGAAAATCAAACCCTGCATGACAAAATCCTGCAGATGAAGGCCGAGTTTGAAGAAAAAATCGGGATTCCTGTCAGCGATGAGGATTTTCGGACACTTGAAAAAGATGAATTTTCCATACAGACTCAAAATCTCATCCAGCAGGTTCCAAAAACCATTTTGTCAAACGGCGTTGTTGCAAATAAAGAGATTCTCCTGGGGGAGAAAGACAAGGGGATCACTTTACGGAGTGTGGAGACACAAACCGAACAAACCGTCATGACCTTGAAAAGCTATTATGGACCGGATCAGGCCAAAGCAATGGTCAGGATCATCGGCCAGCCGCTTCTGGAAAGCAGCAACTATGCGCTGCGCGGACTGGTTGTGGATTTTTGCCAGCGCCTGGTTCAGCCCAATATTACCTTGAACCGCAATGAAACCGAAGAACGAAAAAAAAGAGCTGTTGAAGACATTAAACCGGTTCTTTATAAGATCAAAAAAGGCGAAATGCTTCTCCGGGAAGGTGAGCGTGTTAAAAGCCTTCAACTGCGAAAGCTTGTGGTCATGCAGGAGCAGATGCAGGATGAACAGGTTTTCACCACCAGAATCGGTACATTCATGGTCATTCTTTGCCTGTTCCTGGTGACCTATATCGCGAATTTCAGAGACAATCGGAATATTGAACGTGACCCGAACAAAAATCTCCTGTTTATCGCCATTGTCTTGATCATATACCTGTTTCTGACTAAAATTTCCGTCCCCCTTGCCGATACCATGGCACCTTTAGCCCCTGTGCCCATACCGGCGACTTCAATGTACTATGCCATTCCCCTTGCTTCCAGTGCCATGACCGTGTGCCTGTTTATGGGAATCAGGGTCGCCGTACCTTTTGCCATGGTCATGGCTGTCTGCGCATCAATCATATTTAACAACCAGTTTGAGCTTTTTATTTATTTCCTCTTAAGCAGCCTCATGGCCGCTTACTGGATACGGCACTGCAGAGAACGGATTGTATTCATCAAGGCTGGATTAAAACTCGGACTGCTCAATCTGGTATTTGTCACCGCCATTAATGTGTATATGACGGAATATTCCGGGCTGAAGCTTCTATGGGACTGGGCCTTTGCATTTCTCGGAGGTGTGATGGCGGGCATTCTGACAGCCGGTGTCGCCCCTCTGGTTGAAAGCGCCTTTGGATTTACAACCGATATCAAACTGCTTGAACTGGTAAATCTTGACCGGCCCCTGCTCAGGCGGCTGATGATTGAAGCGTCTGGAACCTACCATCATTCCGTCATTATCGGATCAATGGTTGAAGCCGCTGCATCCGCTATTGGCGCCAACCCGCTTCTTGCCCGGGTATGCGGATACTACCACGACATTGGAAAAGTCAATAAACCTTTGTATTTTATTGAAAATCAAACAGGCGGCAAAAACAAACACGACAAGCTGGCCCCTTCCATGTCCAGCCTTATCCTTATTTCGCACATCAAGGACGGCGTGGAGTTTGCAAAAAAGAATAAACTTGGCAAGGAAATTATTGACACCATCAGGCAGCACCATGGCACCAGCCTCATCAGCTTTTTTTATGACAAGGCAAAGCAGTTGAAAGGAGAGGACGCAGTCAATGTTGATGATTACAGGTATCCCGGCCCCAAACCCCAAACCCGGGAAGCAGGCCTGGTGATGCTGGCGGATGTCATCGAAGCTGCATCAAGAACTTTGGAAAACCCGACCCATTCCAGAATTCAGGGTTTGGTTCAGAACATGATCAATAAAATATTCTCAGATGGGCAGCTTGACAATTGCGAACTCACCCTGAAAGACCTTCACAACATTGCCAAAAGCTTTATTCAAATACTGGACGGCATTTATCATAATCGAATCGAGTATCCCGACAGCCCTGCCATGGCTGGCGGAAAAGGAAAAAATGGGAATTCTGATCGACAACAGGCAAACCCGGCTGACAATAGCACTGGAGAGGATTCAATCGAGGGGCCGAGCCGTCTTAAACGCCTTGGGCAGTCCTGAAAGCGAACTTTCCATTCTGATTGTCGATGATCAGGAGATCGCCAAACTAAATGAAGAATACCTTGATCGCAAAGGGCCCACAAATGTGATCGCCTTTCCCATGCGGGAAGGTGAATTTTCACGGGTCAACGCCTTCCTTCTTGGGGATGTCGTCATTTCAGTTGAAACAGCTGCTAAAGAGGGGAAAAAGGCAGGAATTCCAATGGAAGACCGGATTGATGAACTGCTGGTGCACGGGATACTTCATCTTTTCGGATATGATCATGAAGCAACCGAAAATGAAGCCCTCAAGATGGAAGAAAAAACCCGCGTGCTCATGAACCTAATAAAAGAACTGCCGGACTAGATCGCGGCATTGAGCCACAAACACTGGAACTGCATCATCCGGAAACGTTTATAAAAAATGGAGGATCACAGATGGCTGGACTATCCGTAAATGTCGATCATATTGCAACCCTTCGGGAAGCCAGGAAGGCCCGATATCCTGATCCTGTTTCAGCCGGAATACTCGTGGAACTGGCCGGGGCAGACGGTGTTGTCGTTCATCTCAGAGAGGACAGGCGTCACATCCAGGATCGTGATGTTCGAATATTGAGGAGCGTTGTTCAAACCAAACTGATTCTTGAAATGGCATCAACACCTGAAATGGTCGGCATCGCACTGGATTTACGGCCGGATGTTGTGACCCTCGTTCCTGAAAAACGTGAAGAGCTCACCACCGAAGGCGGATTAGATCTTATGGTTCACCAGAGCTCGGTTGCAGAAACTGTGGATACCCTGCAAAACAGCGGTATCCCTGTCAGTATCTTTATCGATCCAGACCCGGAGCAAATCAAACTTTCTCATCGCATCAATGCGTCTATGGTTGAAATCCACACCGGCACATTCTGCGATGCCAATGCGGCTGTAAAAAAAGAGCAGGCCTTTTCAAACATAGTTGATGCCGTCAAACTTGCCCACAAACTAAATCTCGGTATTCACGCCGGCCATGGATTGTGCTATTCGACCATCAAGGCATTTAAAGGTCTTCATGAAATCGATGAATTCAGCATCGGCCACAGTATCGTGGCCAGGGCAACGCTGGTGGGTATGGAAAATGCCGTCAAGGAAATGCGGGCCCTGGTCAAGGCCCTGTAGCTTTTTACAAAGCCATCATTTTTCGGAGCAGACCATGTACCTCGTCACCGCCAAAGAAATGCAGACAATGGATCGGCAGACCATCGACACATCCGGTATTCCCGGACAAATTCTGATGGAAAACGCAGGGCGCGGGGCCACGCAAATGCTGCTTGAAAAATTTCAGGCCCTCTCTCAAAAAAGGATCGGCATCCTGTCCGGCAGGGGCAATAATGGCGGAGACGGTTTTGTTATGGCCCGATATCTCGCCGAAAGCAGTCATCGTGTTTGTGTCTATCTGCTGTCCGAAAAAAGCAAGGTCAAAGGAGATGCCAAAACCAACCTGATGCTTCTGGACAGCCTGGAGGTCCCTGTCGTGGAAGTGCCTGACAAAGAATCCTTTCAAAGCAGGATGACAGCCATCAGGCATGAGGACATCTGGATAGATGCGATCCTTGGCACCGGATTAACATCAGATGTCAGGGGATACTTTAAAGATGTCATTGAATTCATAAACCAGTCCCGGAAACCCGTATTTGCCGTGGATATACCTTCAGGCCTTAATTCCGATACCGGAAGGCCCCGGGGGGTCTGTATCCGGGCCCACGCCACCGCCACGTTTGGTTTCGCTAAAATCGGCCACCTGCTTTATCCAGGAGCGGACTGCACCGGAGATCTGGGGATCATCGACATCGGCATCCCGCCCCACATTGTCCGGGAGATCGGGCCGCGGCAAACCCTGTTAACGCCCGATATCATCTGTAACGCATTCAAGCCAAGGGCCCCTGATGCCCACAAGGGCACGACCGGCCATGCCCTGATCGTGGCAGGCTCTCCCGGGAAAACGGGTGCCGCCGCAATGGCGGCCACATCCGCCATGAGAGCCGGCGCAGGTCTGGTTACCCTGGGTCTACCCGCCGGGTTAAATGCAGTGGTTGAACCCATGGTGCTTGAAGCCATGACGGTTCAGCTGGATGAAACTGAAAACGGGTCTCTTGCCGCATCATCGGCAGAACCCATACTGTCGCTTCTTGAAGACAAAGACTGCCTGGCAATAGGACCCGGGCTGGGAACCGGGCCGGCAACAAAAGATCTCATCTCTGAAGTGATTTCAAAAGCATCGGTCCCCATGGTGATTGATGCAGACGGTCTGAATGCACTGGCCGGAAACACCGGGGTGTTATTAAAGGTCAACGCACCTGTGATACTGACACCGCATCCAGGTGAAATGGCCAGGCTCATAGATTCAACACCTGAAAAGGTACAGGCGGACAGGGTTGCCTGTGCCAGAGAATTTGCACAATCATTCCGCACTCATCTGATACTCAAAGGGGCAAGGACCGTCATTGCCCATCCTGACGGAAGGGTTATCATCAATCCCACCGGCAATCCGGGTATGGCGGCAGGCGGTATGGGGGATGTGCTTACCGGCCTTATTGCCGGGCTGCTGGCCCAGGGATATTCGCCGCAGTCTTCCACCCACCTGGCTGTCTGGCTTCACGGTGCTGCAGCCGATGCATTGAGTCAAACAAAAGGCCCTGTTGGATTTCTGGCCTCTGAGGTGATGGCGGAAATTCCCACACAAATAAAACGCGTGGCACAAGGCATGCCGCTCTCCGAAAATGTCAACCCGATTCCGACTCTCCTGGGGCTGTAATGGCACCTGATATCTTTCTGACGACATCTTCCCCTGAAGACACCCGGAACCTGGGACAAAAGATCGGGAAAATCGTGACAGATGGAACCATTATCGCCCTTTTCGGTGATCTGGGCAGCGGAAAAACCACTTTTGCTCAGGGACTGGCAAAGGGCCTTGGTGTCCCGGACGACACATATGTGACAAGTCCCTCCTATGCCCTGATCAATGAGTATGAGGGAAGATGCCACTTATTTCATATGGATCTGTATCGCATCACAACCCCATCTGAACTGGAGGATTTGGGATTTGACGACATCATTAGCGGCCGGGGCGTGGTGGCCATCGAGTGGTCTGAACGGCTCCCTGAAAACGTCCTTTCCAACTCTCTTTCAATTCATTTTGACATTCTGGGCCGGGAAACCCGCAGTGTATCCATTTTTGCTTATGGACTTGAGTGTAAACTTTTGATAAAAGATATCAAAAAATCGGCCTGAAGGAGAGAAGATGGGAGTCATTGTTCAAAAATTCGGCGGCACGTCAGTGGCGGATATGGAGCGAATTAAAAATGTCGCGCAGAGGGTGATCAAAACCTATGACCGGGGAAATGACGTGGTGGTCATTCTTTCTGCAATGGCCGGAGTGACGGACGGTCTTATTGAATTGGCCCGGCAGGCCTCTGAGACCCCGGACAAACGCGAGATGGATGTTCTTCTTGCAACCGGGGAGCAGACCACCGTGGCACTCCTTTCCATGGCCCTGAGATCCCTGGGGTATTCTGCAACGTCTCTTTTGGGTTTCCAGGTGGATGTTCTGACAAACAAACAGCCCATGAGTGCCCGGATCATAAGCGTCGGTGGTGATCGAATTCGGGATCTGCTCACCAGAAAACATATTGTCGTGGTGGCAGGCTTTCAGGGCTGTGATTCAGATGGCAATATTACGACCCTGGGGCGCGGGGGGTCTGACACTTCCGCCGTAGCAGTTGCCGCCGCCATCAATGCCGACGCCTGTGAAATATATACCGATGTAGACGGCATCTATACAGCAGATCCCAACATATGTACCAGCGCCAGAAAGCTGTCGCATGTTTCCTATGATGAAATGCTTGAGATGGCAAGCCTAGGGGCCAGGGTTCTCCAGATCCGGTCGGTTGAATTTGCAAAAAAGTATAACGTCCCGGTACATGTCCGGTCATCATTCAATGAGGAGGAAGGAACCATGGTTGTTAAAGAAAACTCAGAAATGGAACGTCTCGTTATTTCCGGGGTTACATGTGATAAAAATCAGCGGCGGATCACCCTGAAAAAAGTTCCGGATCAACCGGGTATTTCTGCAAAAATATTTTCTCCCATTGCCGATGCCAAAATTCTTGTGGACATGATCATCCAGAACACCCGGTCTGGCGGGGAGACGGATCTTACCTTTACAGTTGCAAAAGCTGACTTTGATGAGGCACTTTCAATCACGCGGCAGGTGGCAGGGGACATCGGGGCGACCGAGGTGTTGACGGCCGAAAGTATCGCCAAAATATCTGTCATCGGTGTGGGCATGAAGAACCATTCAGGCGTGGCAGCCGCCATGTTTTCCGCACTTGCAGACGAAAACATCAACATCCGGCTGATCAGCACGTCTGAAATCAGGATATCTTGTATGATTGAAGAAAAATATGCTGAACTGGCCGTACGCGTACTTCATTCGGCTTTTAATCTGGACAAAGAAACCGCTTGAGCAGCGGGCCTGCCATGAAAAAATTCGCCCCTGACCAGTTGATTCTTGTGATCATGATCGGCGCAGTCGTGCTGTCCTTATTTCTAGGCAGATTGTGGTAGCTGTTATCTGGTGAGCCAATAAAAGTGCGGGCAGATCATCCCGCAAAAATCATTCTGGTGCCCACCATGTTGAGCAGAAATTTTTCCGGCATCTCGTTTTCAATCTGTTGAATGGCCTTTCTTCCCGTACAGTGGGTGGGTACGATATACGTCGGATCCAGGTCTTTTAATGCGTTCACAGTGGGTTCAATAACGGGTTCCAACAGGGGGCCGGTAAGGTGAAAACCGCCCATGACGACATACAGCTGATCTACGCCTGTCTCGTTCTTTGCATGGGTGATGGTATTGATGATGCCGGAATGAGCACATCCTGAAACGATGACCAGCCCTTTCCCCTTGACGTTGGCCACAACCGCCGTGTCATCTTCAAGGTCATCCTTGATCTCTTTCCCGTCCGCCTCATAAAAGGCGTTGGGCATCCCCTTCTCGAATCCGGATGTTCTTTTGACTTCCCCCAGGAAAAGAACCTTGCCATCCAGCAGCAGATGGGGTTTATCCGTCGCCACCGGCGTCATCCCGGCTTTTTCCACGTCATCCCTTGTTAAAAAAGGCATCTGAATCTTAAAGTCTTCGGTTATTTTTAAGTATCGGGTCGTTCTGAATGCAGCAGGGTGGGCCACAAACTCAATCCCCTTCCTGCCAATCTTTTCTGCCAGCAGCTCAAATCCACCGGTATGATCGCTGTGACCGTGGGACAGTGCAACAACCTCAACCGCGCTCAGGTCAACATTCAATGCATCGGCATTCTGTGCTGCCCCGTGTCTGGAAAATCCAAAGTCAAAGAGCATGCTCCGGGATTCTTCCCCCTTAAAAATAGTAATGATGGATGAAAATCCATGTTCGGCCAGAATGCTGTTGCTGAACACCATCCCCTTCAGGGGTATTGCCCTCTGTACCATTTCCGTACTGTCCATGGACGCAAGATCAATGTAGTTGTCCTGAAGCGTCAATACCTCCACCCGATCCACTTCACCAAGCTGTATGCTCATTTTCCATCCCTCCTTATTTGGTTAAAAAAAGAACATGAACATATATTGCCATATCATACGCGCATGGCTTTTTACAGGTAAAAAATCATCGGGCAGAAAAACAATTATCCAACATACAACACCTTATTCATTTCATCGACGCTACGGAATTCAATCCCGATGTCGAGGCAGTGAATATTTCTGACAATCACCTCTTTTTTAATCAGCGACCTGTCTTTGTCATCCAGGTTGAATACCACCATAAACAGGTCCCCCACTTCAAAGTCGCGCCTTTCCGGGAGCGTAATTTTTAAACCAGACGCAGATATATCTGATACAATCATTTGCCCTCTAAGGGATTCTCTCCCGTCAGAATAGAGGATGTATATGCCGGGCAACTGTATATCTTCACGTGAAAATTGCCTCCTGTCCAGAAAAACCGTGAAGGAATTCCCGCACGGGCACTTACATCTCACATTGATCTGCTGATTTTCGTACAAATATTTGGATACATTCACTATTTTTGTTTTAATACATTTCGGACACGTAAACGCAGCCATATCATTTAATATTTTCGCCCTTTCCACCATAAGCCACCCCTCTATTTCATTAGAAATGTTACATCGCCAAACATGAAAAAAATCTGCATTCAACCAAAATCAAACTTCAACCTTACTTAAAGCAACAGGTGTGCCAGCCCCATTGTTAAATAACAACTACTTGAATTTATTAAAAACTATTCTTTTTTGCACAGACAAGATAGAGGCAAATGCCTCCAACAAAGGTTGTGAAGCACCCACCCCCTTTGTCAAAATCGCTGCATCCACGCCCTTTTCAGGCCATTACAACCCGGCGCCGACAAACAACCAAAGTTGTATGCCAGGACCAGTGCAATTAAAAATATTGGTTGGTTCTATTGGTTAAATTGGTTATGTTGGTTGGATTGGTTGGATTGGTTGAATTGGTTAATTAGTGTCAGTGCAGAGAGGCGCCACATGAAAAAGAAAGAAATTAAGATTGAAGACCACAGAATTAAGGAAAAGCCCTACTATTTACCGATCAGGGATGAGATTGACATATTTCAAGCGGCCTTTCGATCAAAAATCCCCGTACTCCTGAAAGGCCCGACCGGAACCGGAAAAACCAGATTTGTGGAGTATATGGCATATACCACGGGCATGGAAATGGATCCGTCCGGGAAGGAAAACAGGGAATCAATCGCGGTCATTACCATTGCCTGCCACGAAGATTTAACCACCACGGATCTGGTGGGGAAATATCTGTTGAAAGGGGATGAAACCATCTGGGTCGACGGCCCCCTCACCACCGCGGTAAAAAAAGGCGGCATCTGTTATCTTGATGAAATTGTTGAAGCCAGAAAAGATACGACTGTGATCATCCACCCTCTAGCCGATCACCGGAGGGTTCTTCCGATAGACAAAAAAGGCACCATTGTCGAAGCCCACGACAATTTCTTCCTCGTTATTTCGTATAACCCGGGCTACCAAAGCATCATAAAGGATTTAAAACAAAGTACAAAGCAGCGCTTTGTTGCCATTGATTTTGATTACCCGTCCCGGGAGCAGGAAGCTGCAATCATTCAGCATGAAAGCGGTGTAGAAGAAGATACGGCCTGTGACCTGGCCAAGGCAGGAGAAAAAATCAGACACCTTAAAGGTCACGCCTTAAATGAAGGGGCCGGCACCCGGCTGCTAATTTACGCAGGGCAGCTCATCAAAGAAGGAATCCCGCCCAGAAGGGCTTGCGAGGTGGCCATCACCGCACTGCTGACAGACGAGAAAGAGGTTCAAAACGCCATTATGGAAGTGATATCGGCCATTTTCCCCTGACTTGTTTTTGGACGACTTGATCTGGATGTCATTAAAACCGTTGGTCAGCTCCAGATCCCGATCTTAATCTTAATCGTAATCGTAATCTTAATCATTTCCAAACGGTCTTTTGAAGACTATTTACCATTTTCTTCAGCAATGTTTATGGGGGTTGAGATGATGCTTGATAACCAACCAAGTTTTCGTGATCGAATGTTTTAATCATAGACCAAATCCTGTTTGATCAGGAGCAGGATTAAGATTAAAACTAGGATGATAGTGCATATGGAACCTTTTTCATTCAAAGGAGAGCCCTCTTCTGAAACCCGGCGGCCGGACAAAATGTCGACTCGGGAAATCCAGGCGGTTGCCGGGAATTTCCGGACAATTTCTGATGAATGCGCCGTCGCCTTTTTAAAAATATCTCCCCAGGCCCTTACTGTTTTATCAACAAGTCAATTCACCAGATGGATCCGCCTGGGATGGCAGATCCTGAACCAATCGTCGGACAGTTTTGATTTGTGCACGACTTACTTTGAATCAAGCACGGTGTTTCTGTCCTCTGATGCTTTCCAATACCTCCCGGCATGGGGTAAGCAAGGCCTGCAGTTGAACAAATATTCCTTGAACGCGGCCATCGCGTATTTTCAATCCACGCCGGCATTCCTCAGACATGGAAAAATATTCCAGATCAAACAGTGGGCAGACACCGCTTTACAAATCCTGGATATGGGTAAAAAGCATGCGGGCGCGGCCATATCCTTTCTTAAATCAAGCGATTACATGCTCCGGTGTTTGTCCTCCCGGGAATTTAAAGAATGGAAAGAGACCGGTCTCCTCATGGGAAAGGAATCGGCCGATCTTGCAGAGACTTTTTTCTCTGAGGTCCCGAAAGGGCTTGATGCGCTTTATGGAACCGAAGTCAAACGTATTTTCGACACCATTGCACTGATTGCAGGATATTCTCCTGAAAAAGCAATTAAGTTTTACCGGACATGCCCGGAAACGCTTCTGGCGTTGAACCCAAATGTCCGTGAAACCGTTCTGAAAACCACCCTGAAGGTCTCCTTGGAACAGCCTGGAAAAATTTCCAACGCCTTTAACAGCATCATTTCGGCACTCCTCCCCCTTTCTTATCCAACCCAGGAAATAGTCCTTGCACTTGAAACCTTGATTGGAACAGCATCCATTGACGCTTCTAACGCCTACTTTAAAACCCTGACCTTTTTACTTTCTGAAATTTCAGAATCCTTTCTGCCCCATTGGGTGGAAAAGGGAATTTCTTTGCTCAAAAACAATATACAGGAAGGGATCGACT
>JAUXCK010000053.1 GCA_030618925.1 Desulfobacteraceae bacterium | reverse complement strand
TCCTTGGCTCACAGAACGACATGGCTACGATCCGACTTCGACTGGGGCCATATTCCGCAAAGAGGCAATGGCCACCTGCATGAGCATTTTACGTTTGATCGTTCATTGGGGTAATCTTTCTTTGACAGCTTACATACATTCAGATATGTAAGTAAATTCACATGGGGGGAAAATGAGACGAACAAAAGAGGACGCCGAAGCCACCCGGATAACGATATTCAAGACCGCACTGCTGGTATTCAGTCAAAAAGGATATTCAGCAACACGCCTCGAGGACATCGCAAAACAGGCAGGTGTCACACGGGGAGCCATCTACTGGCATTTTAAAAATAAATTCGACCTCTACTACAGGCTGATGGAAGAAAGTTTTTCCGGTTATGCAAACCGCGTCAAAAAAATACTGGAAGCCCGGGAACCCCCTGTGAACAGAATCCGCGCATTGATGAAGGAAACCCTGATATCTCTGGAAAAAGATATGGAATACCGTGCTGCAGAAGAGATAATGTTTTTCAAGACGGAGCCGATAAAAGGAATGAAGCCCCCCATGGATGCAGTGATCGATCACAACCGACAGCTCCGGGCCCGAATCGCCGATTTACTTCTAGAGGGAATTCAACTGGGGGAGATAAAATCCGACATTGATCCCCACATCGCTTCCATTGTCTTAATCAGCTCCCTGAACGGCCTGAAGATAACATGGTTGATGGATACAGGCGCATTCTCCCTGAGTGACATGGTGGATGATCTGGTAGATCTTCAACTCAGCACAATCGCATCCTAAAGGAAAAAATAATTACCATGGAAAAAGGCCTATGCCTGTTCCTGAGCAACATCGGCGTCGAAATCCGCATCTTTGTCTGAAGATACCCTGATTTGGCTAAGCGCAGTAAACGTTTCAATTATCTTATCCAAAGGCACATCATCAAACTCTCCCCGGAAACGCACGTAATCCATGTGTTTGTTCCCTTCCAGATCAAATGGGTGATAGATGGAATCCTCTTGCCCGTCAAATTCAAGCGGCCTGAGTCGGAATTTTTGACAAAGCTCAATATTAAAAGCAGGAGTCGATTTAACCCACTTGCCATTCAGATAGTGGGAAGTATAACCGTGCCATTGAAATAGATCGGTTTGCATCAGTTCCCGCATTCGAGAAGTCGATAAATGGTTCCTGACATCCGCATAACCCAACCGGGTTGGAATTCCCATTGCCCGGCAGAGGGCTGCCAGAAGTGCTGCTTTGGGGACACACCATGCCTCGCCTGCCGCTATGGTCGTAGACGCCTTAAGTCCGGCTACGGAAAGATCAAATGTATAGGGATTGTAACGAATACCATCCCGCACGGTATAGTAAAGGCGAACCGCCTGGTCTGTTTGATTGTTGGACTTCCCGGCATTTTCATGCGCGTAGTCCAAAACGGATTCATGATCAAAATCCATAATGGGCGTGGGCTGGGTGTGTATTTTCTCCGGTTTCATCTCAGGGACTCCTTGTCAATAGATTCACAAACTTCCTATTTTTGTTGCTTGATCAAAGGGTGTTGCTTAATTCAAATGCCGCCCTTTGTCATAACGCATCATTCTGCAACTTTCGGGGCAGAATTCAATGGGTGTCTGAACGATACTATTGAACCCATTGAAATATAAAAGATACTCGCATAAAATAATACGAAGATTTTTCAGAATAATGCATTTTACACTTGCATCATTGACCCATTATGATAGTTATATATTTGAAATAATAAATAATAACCATTTTCTACCTGCAGTGTAGAAAATCAAAAACGAGTCCGCCCAAAAAAATCTTCGCGGAGACAACCTATGCGAAAAGCCATCGATTTGCAAATGGAATTCCGGAAAAAGGATATTTCCGCCATTGATGACATGAATATGCGGGGCATCCCCGGCATCGAGCTGCTCAAGAGCATTGGAAATGCAGAGAATACCCGGCCCATTGCATTCGTAAAGAAATGATCGCTTTCGGAGTTGACGCATGGAACATGAAAGTACTATCCGCCTGATTTCTTTTCTTCTCATTTTTATCCTGGTTGCACTCTTGGAAATCGCCCTGCCCTGCCGCACTTTGACAATGTCGAAAAAATGGCGCTGGTTCAACAACCTTTCCATCATGGCCATCAACCCGGTTTTGCTCCGGCTGATGTTTCCTGTTTTCGCTATAGGAATGGCCCGGACAGCTCAGACGAATGGATGGGGCCTTCTTCCAAATCTCCCCGGCACTCCGGATTTGATAGCCATAGGAATAGGAATCGTTGCCCTGGACTTGATGATTTACCTGCAGCACGTGATGTTTCACGCTGTTCCGCTTTTATGGCGATTGCATATGGTGCATCATACAGACTTGGATATCGACCTGACAACGGGATTAAGATTTCATCCTGTCGAAATCGTTCTTTCCATGATCTTAAAAATAACCCTTATCGTCGCTCTTGGCCCACCTGTAATCTCTGTCCTGGTATTCGAAATACTCTTAAACGGTATGGCCATGTTCAATCATGGCAATATCAAACTGCCTCCGTCAGTGGACCATTTTCTAAGACTTTTTGTGGTGACGCCTGATATGCATCGTGTACACCATTCAGTGATTATCCGCGAAACGAACAGCAATTACGGGTTTAATATTTCATTATGGGATCGACTGTTTGGAACTTATCTGGCCCAGCCTTCCAAAGGGCATCAGGATATGACCATAGGCCTTTCGCAATTCAGGGATCACAGGCGCCTGACCTTGCTTTGGCTATTAATTTTGCCCTTAATTGGCGATTTGGGGAAACAGCCTATCAATCGATAATCCATTTACCGATATAAATGTGAACAACAAGTATCTTGCACTTTTTACAGGGATGCAATATATTTACATGAAGCCATACGCCGGTCCTCAATTTAACCGGTGCCCATCCATAAATGGCTGTTTTTACCACCGCCTGACAGACGATCTTAACTGCGATCTCAGGCTATGGATCCGCAAGCAGAATACAATAAGGAGTGTTCAGTCTGGTGCGAGTGTTTAAAAGAACTGCTATTTTTGCATTATTTATGCTCCTCTTGACGCAACCGGGGTTTGCTGAAAACCGTGTACTGATTTTTGTCAGCATTGTTCCTCAAAAATATATTGTGCAACAAATTGGCAACGAATTGGTGGATATCCGGGTGATGGTGCCCCCGGGCGCCAGCCCGGCCACGTATGAGCCCAAACCCAGGCAAATGACCGGCCTTTCAAAGGCTGAAATCTATTTTTCCATTGGCGTCCCATTTGAAGATGTCTGGTTGGAACGGATTGTCGCGGTCAATCCAAAAATGAAACTAGTCCATACAGATCGTGACATTGAAAAAATCCCCATGGCAACGCACCTGCACCAGAATGACAAGGGGAAGAAACACGAAGGGGATGAGCACACCCACAGCGGGTTTGACCCACACATCTGGCTTTCTCCACCCCTTGTTAAAGTACAGGCCCACACGATTCTAACCGCCCTCCTGGAAATTGATCCATCCCGTAAAACCATTTACCAGGCCAACTATGATGAATTCAGTTCTAAAATTGATGCCCTGGACACCCGGCTGAAGACAATATTTGCGGACAAACAAGGGCTTCGGTTCATGGTGTTCCACCCGTCCTGGGGATATTTTGCCCGGTCCTACGGCCTCAAACAGGTACCCATCGAAATTGAGGGGAAAAACCCGAAGCCGGCCCGGTTAAAAGCGTTGATCGAATATGCCGGGGAAAACGACATCAACGTTATTTTTGTTCAACCCCAGTTTTCCTTTAAAAGCGCCGGGCTCATCGCTAAAGAAATCGGCGGCCAGGTGGCTTTTGTAGACCCCCTGGCAGAGGACTGGCTGTCCAACCTGCGCGAGGTGGCTGATAAATTCAGGGAGGCCTTGAAATAGGAATGCGATTATGAGCGTTTCGATTGTTGATATACAGAACGTGAGTTTTGGTTATACCGGTGAAGAAGCAGTGCTTGAGGATGTGAGCCTGGATATTCTGCAGGGAGATTTTATCGCCATGATCGGCCCCAATGGCGGCGGAAAAACCACTCTGCTAAAATTGATCCTGGGGTTGCTTAAACCGGATAAAGGGATCATTCGTGTGATGGGCAAACCGGCTCTGGAGGCGGCGCCCCATATCGGATATGTCCCGCAGGACGTGCACATTAATCGCAATTTCCCGATTACCGTCATCGATGTCGTCATGATGGGCATGCTGACCCCGCGAAAGCGGTGGCAGCGCCGAAACGCGTCATCAGACCGCCGGGAAGCATTGATGGCCCTGGAGCGCATGGGAATTGAGGCCCTTTCCCAAAGAAAGATTGGTGAACTTTCCGGTGGACAGCGCCAGCGGGTCTTTATTGCCAGGGCCCTGGTGACAAAACCCCGGCTCATGCTCCTGGATGAGCCCACCGCCAGCATAGACACCAAAGGCCAGGCGGACATGTTTACAATGCTCAAAGAGTTGAACAAGGATGTCACCATCCTGGTGGTCAGTCACGATCTTCTGGTTATTTCTCACTACGCTAAATCAGTGGCCTGTGTAAACAGGAACATTCACTACCATGACCAGGCTGAAATCACCGGTGCCATGCTGGAAGAAATGTACTCCTGTTCGGTGGAAGAGGTGTGTCCCGTTGAACTGGTGGTCCACGGTCTGCCCCACCGGGTCCTGAAAAATCATAAAGCCTGAAGAATCATAAAGGATGATAAGATGATCGAAGCCCTCCAATTTGAATTCATACGCAACGCATTGATTGCCGGATTGCTGACCAGTGTCCTGTGCGGCGTCATGGGGACACTGGTGGTCGTCAACCGAATTTCTTTTCTCTCAGGCGGGATCGCCCATGCGGCTTACGGCGGTATCGGCCTGGCATTTTATTTTGGATGGCCAATTTTAGCTGGAACCATCGGGTTCTCTCTGGCGGCCGCACTCATCATGGCGGCTGTGACATTAAAAGCAAAGCATCGCGGAGATACCATCATCGGGGTTGTCTGGGCTGTTGGAATGGCCACCGGCATCATCCTGATAGACCTGACGCCCGGTTACAATGTGGACTTGATGAGCTATCTGTTCGGCAGCATCCTCACGGTGCCCGGGTCAGACCTTTGGATTATGCTGGCGCTGGCTGTATTGATTACAGTCCTGGTCGCTCTTTATTACAAGGACCTGCTGGCCCTTTCTTATGACGAGGAATTTGCGCGCATTCGGGGCGTACCGGCCAAACCCCTTTATTTTGCGATGATTGCCATGCTGTCGGTAACCATTGTCATGGTGATTCAGGTGGTGGGCCTGATTTTGGTGATTGCACTTCTAACCATACCCCCTTTTATTGTTGAAAAGCATGCAAATTCGCTTTTTCAAATGATGATCGGTTCCAGTTTGCTCGGTGCATTCTTTACCGTTTCAGGCCTTTGGTTGTCCTACACGTTTGACCTGACATCGGGTGCCTCAATCATCATGGTCGCCGGCGCTGGTTTTTTTCTGTCACTGCTGCCGGGTCGACTCATCTCACGCCCCCGGGCGGTCACCCCAAACGGTCCAAAAGGACCTTGAAGCGCCCCTTAGGCATTAGACCCCTTTTTGCAGGAGAATAGAATTTAGGGGGTATTGAATAACAAATGAAATGTTTGACATCTATTAATAATATTGTTACGTTTTTTCAACCGGTTAAATTATGTAAGGGGTACCCCTGACCATTTGTGGCGCACCGTCACTGCTAAAATTGACATTGGTATAGAGTGCTATTATGAATTTCAGCTATAGAAATTATATCATCCATGTAAAAAAGGGATTTGAACAAAGAGAAAAAAGCATTATCAATCAGTTTTCCAAACTTGATTTGCCCTTTGAGTGGGTTCTTGAATATGATAAAAATGAGCTTACAAAAGAAGTTTTGGAAAAATATAAATATCGGGGCACCCTTAAAGGAGAGGAAATTTCATGCTCTTTAAAGCATATTGCCGCCTGGGAGAAAATAGCCTCAGGCAGCTCTGACAGCGGTTTTGTTTTTGAGGATGATGTTTTACTTAATCTTAAAAAATTCAGGCCTGTAATAGAAGAAACGCTGCTCGAGTTCCATGCGGATTGGCAGGGCAGCGGATGCATCAGCCTGGGTGACGGCATGGCGCTTCATGTTCCCTGGACAAAAAGGAAAAAGGGGCGACGATTGTATCCGGCCGATCATATCCGGGCTGCTGATTCCTATTGGATCAACAAGGAAACTGCCCGGCGAAGAGTCGAATGGATTAAAAAGAATGGCTTTTCTCTGCCGGCGGATCATCTGATCAGTACCATCGATGCCGAGCTGAATATCCCGATACTATGGCTGGAGCCGACGGTGGTCAGCCAGGGCTCGCACACGGGATTTTTTCCGTCGAGTATCCAGGATCAGGATCGCGGGAAAATGATCGATCGGATAGAATGGGCTGTTAAAAAAATCAGAAGAAAATATATCTTCCCACTTCTTGGAATCGATTTAAGAATCTTTAAGAAAAAAAAGTGGTCTGATTAGGTAACAATGATAACTGCCATAAAAAGCCGAGTCGCAGCGTTTGACCCTGTCTATTTCGTCCGGTGCCTGATATTGGCCGAACTCCTGGTGATGTTATTTTCAACCGCTCTCACCAATTTTATTGAGGTGTTCATCTTTCTATCCTTTCTGCTGTCCAGGGAATTGCGATCACGGGTATTTTCAAGCCTGAAGCAGCCCATGGTGGTTATGGCTCTCGTTTTTTACGGCGTTATCAGCGCAGGGCTTATTTATGGCATAGGGCCCTGGTCTGAAAAAGCCTGGATCTGGGCCGCCTGGCGAAAATTGCTGCTTATCCCCTTAGCGGCTGCCGTGTATGATGATGTGCTTTGGAAGCACCGGATGGCGTTGGCATTTATTGGCGTTGCCACCGCCGCTTCACTGGTTTCTACGGGAGGCTATTTTCTTGGAAAAGGAGTTTACGCGAACACCCCATCTATTGTTGTGCAGAATTCTGCAACCCAGGGAATGATTTTTGCTGTTGCAGCATTTGCAGCAGTTGTTTTAATGAAATTCTCCTCACAAGTGAAAAATCGATCTTTCTGGATGCTCTGTGCCTGCGCTGCCGGTTTGATCAGCAATCTTGTTTTTATCACCCCGGGTAGAAGCGGTTACCTGGCGCTTATTGTCCTTTGTATCGTCACGACATTCTACTGGGTAAAGGGCTGGGTCGGTTACATACTGATTCTTTTTGTTCTGCCAGTGGTGCTGGGAGGCCTGCTGATGGCATCGCCCATCGCCAAAGGACGGATTCTTCAGGCAATTGACGAAATCCGCACCCTTGAGCAGGCTGAACAAGAAACGTCACTGGGAATCCGTGTGATGATGTGGAAAAACACCGTGAAATTAATACATGACAGCAACCACCCCCTGATTGGCTATGGTACCGGATCCTTTGTGGAGGCCTACCGGAGGCAGGCTGCAATATTGCAAATACCGGGATGGCAGGGGGCACCTGTGGGTGACCCGCACAACCAGTTTATGCGAATTACAGTCGAGCACGGGTTCATTGGTTTGCTTATTTTTCTGGTATTTATCGGTTCATTTTTTAAACAAAAAATTACCGGAGCAGCACGCATTATGGGTATCGGGGTACTTTTAGCCTGGTGTGCCACCAGTATGTTCAGCGGTCATTTTTCCACCTTTACCGAAGGCCGATTCCTGATGATCTGGTGTGCAGTCATGTTGACCGCTGCAGCCCTCCCACCGGGCAAGGTGATATCCTCATGACTTCCGCTGAAATGCTCGACCGGATAAAAAGAGTGGATGATGTGTAAGGTGGAGGGACACTAAATAAAAATCCTGGCCCAAATGACCAGGTTTTCTATATAAAAATAAATACCCATGGGAACCCCCCCATGGCCTTTCAGGAGAAAAATTATGAATAAGCCGGATGATGTGAAAATTGTCAGGACCACACCCGCTTTTGACTGCGGCGGGAGATGCCCTCTAAAGCTTCATGTGAAAAATGGCGAGATCATCAGGGTCGAAGGAGATGACACAGCAGACCCGGATGGTCAGTACAGAACATGCATCCGCTGCCGGGCCGTAAGAAAATATGTACACCACCCGGAGCGGCTGAGGTACCCCCTGAAAAGGAGCGGCCCAAAAGGATCCGGGCAGTTTGAAAGAATATCATGGGACGAAGCCTATGACACCATTGTCCATAAGCTCAAGGAGGTAAAGGAAAAATTCGGCAACCGCGCCATCTTTTACGCTGAAGGCGGCGGCTATATCGCTTCTCTCCATACCCCGGTAACGGCCTACCCGAGACTCTTGAATGCCTTTGGCGGGTTTTCCACCTCTTATGGAAATATTTCCAGCGAGGGGGCTGTCTGGGCAGCCCAGGTAAGCTACGGCTATGGACAGGTTTTCGTCGGGCACAGCAGGGATGATCTGATGAATTCAAAACTGATCCTCCTGTGGGGATGGGACCCGGCCAGGATGATCAGCGGAACCAACAGTCTGTGGTGGCTCATCAAGGCAAAGGAAAACGGCACAAAAATCATCGTCGTCGACCCGAGGTTTTCAGAATCTGCCGTGGCCCTTGCCGATCAGTGGATTCCCATCATCCCGGGAACAGACACGGCCATGATGTCAGCCATGGCGTATGTGATGATAAAAGAAGGCCTGCATGACCAGGCCTTTCTTGATAAGTATACCTACGGCTTCGATAAATACAAAGAATATATCATGGGGGATGAAGACGGCACCCCAAAGACACCCCAATGGGCAGAGGCCATATGCGGCGTGAAATCCGCCGCAATTGAACAGCTTGCCCGGGAATATGCCGCCACTAAACCTGCTGCGCTGATGGATTGCCAGGGGCCGGCACGCAGCGCAATGGGTGAGCAGTATAACCGGGCGGCCATCACACTGACATCAATGACAGGGAATGTTGGGAGACACGGCGGATCTGCATGCGGCGGCCTCATGGGTATCCCATACGGCCACATGTTCAGAATGCCGGCCATTCCACCTGGAAAAAATCCGGCCGAACCCAGGGGAAAATCTCTCAGGGGAAACTTCAATCTCAATGACCGGCTGGTCGCACGGGTTCATGTCAACAAAATTTTTGACGCCATTTTGAAAGGGACTGCCGGCGGTTATCCTTTTGATGTAAAATTTGCCATGTTTGCAAATTGCAATTTCCTCAATCAGACGGGAAACTCGAACAAATCGGCAAAGGCCATGCAGAGAGAGGACCTTTTTACGGTCGTCCCGGAGCTCTGGTTGACCGCAACCGCAAGATACGCCGATATCGTCCTGCCGGTAACAAGTTTTGCAGAAAGGACCGACCTGACAAGGCCCTGGCCATCCGGTCTGTATCTCACGCACATGAATAAAGCCGTTGATCCTCCCGGAGAGTGCAAGGATGATATTCTCATTGCAGAAGAACTGGCGGATCGACTTGGAATAACAGGCTTCAAGAGGGAAGAGATCCTCCCCCTGTTTCTGGAAGGCATGCCCCACATGAAGGATGCCGTCGCCGAACATGATGATTTAGATGAAAAGTTCCTGCGCCTTTTCACAGGACTGGCCCAGGACCTGCAGGAAAACATAACGGATTATAAAAAATTTAAGGAAACAAGCATTCAAAGAATCGAACTGGATGAGCCTTATGTGGCGTTTAAGGCACAGATCGATGATATCGAGGGAAACCCCTTTGCTACCCCTTCAGGAAAAATCGAGTTGTATTCAGATCAGGTGGCCGAATGGAATAACCCGAAATGCCCGGCAGTGGCCAAATATGTCCCTACCTGGGAAAACAGGGATGACCCGCTTGCTGAGAAGTATCCCCTGCAGCTGATTACACCGCACCCCGCGAACCGCACCCACTCGGAGTTTTACAAGATTGAATGGCTCAGCGAAGCGGTGCCCCACAAGATGTGGATTAATCCAAAGGATGCAGAACCCAGGGGGCTTAAAACAGGCGACAGTGTACTTGTTTTCAACGACAGAGGAACAGTTGCCATAAATGCATGGGTCACCAAACGGATCATTCCAGGGGTTATTGCCATACCTGAGGGGGCCTGGTATGCGCCGGATGAAAACGGTGTTGACAGGGGCGCGTGCGTCAACACCTTAACAAAGGATGCCTATAGTGAAGGCGGTGCATCCGCCCTCAAGACCGCTCTTGTTCAAGTCGAAAAGGAAGAAGGAGGTGACGCATAATGCAATTAGGACTCTATTTTGATCAGACAAGATGTGTGGGCTGCAATGCCTGCAGTGTCGCATGTAAAGACTGGAACGATATAGACGCAGGCCCGGAAAACTGGCTGACATTTGGATACAGAGAAGATGGAGACTATCCAGACCTGTGCGTCAGCTTTATCATCTCAACATGCTTTCATTGTGAGAAACCGGTGTGCGCCGATGCCTGCCCGGTTGACGCAATTGTAAAAAGAGAAGCGGACGGCATCGTTGTGGTGGACAGTGAAAAGTGCATCGGCAAAGATGAATGTGGTTCAAAGTGCCTGAAAGCATGTCCCTACAATGCACCCCAGTTCGGCCCTGGACAAAATGCCGGAATGCGAAAATGCCACCTCTGTCTGGACCGTCATCTTGAAGGGAAAAAACCTGTCTGTGTTGAAGCCTGCTATGCGCGGGCCCTTGATTCAGGCGATATGAACGACCTAAGAGCCAAATATGGGGATATAACGGAAGCGATCGGTTTTGAGTACTCTGACAGGACCAGACCGTCAATCATTTTTAAACCCAAGAAACAGGTGAGATAAACCCGGTTCTTGTATTTATTGGATGATGCTGTCAGGTTTCAAGGATTCAATGTATTTTTCATATCCGCTGCGCCCGGTGCCTTCATATTTATTATCCGCAAGCTCAATCAAGTCTCCGCAGGTCACCAGCACCTCACAATGACTCATGATTTCATTCACGGCCATAAACATGCCCTGGCCCTTGAGGAGATGTTCTTCAAAATGCGCCCGGGTAATGTCATCTGCTGTCTTAATGCCGGCGCCCACTATTTCCAGAATCGCTCCGCATCGTTCCACATGGTGCTGTATCGTTTCGTTGACCCTCGTACCCAGCTGGATGCTGTTCCACTGATCTTTGTAATACAGCCGGTGG
>JAUXCK010000254.1 GCA_030618925.1 Desulfobacteraceae bacterium | reverse complement strand
CTTTCAGTGACAGATCGGGCAACCATCGCCAATATGGCCCCTGAATACGGTGCAACTCTCGGGTACTTCCCGGTTGATGAAAAAACAATTGAATACCTTGTGATGACCGGCAGGGAAAAGCAGGCGTCTCTTGTAGAGCATTATACCAAGGCGCTTGGATTTTTTTACGACGATAGCCAGGATATGGAATATACCAGGATGATTGAATTTGATCTTGGCAGTGTTGAACCGTCGATAGCCGGCCCTGCCAGACCCCAGGACAGAATCGCGTTGACGGATGTAAAGGAGCGATCTGCCGATATTTTTCAAGGCCCTCCTGAAAATCTTGATGATGAGGACACTCTCCTCAAGGAGAACGCAGCCCAAATTCACAATGGAAGCGTTGTTATTGCCGCCATTACATCATGTACGAATACGTCCAACCCTCACGTGATGGTGGGCGCAGGTCTTCTGGCCCGGAAAGCTGTGGAGGCGAATATTCGGGTTTCCCCCCTGGTGAAGACATCCCTTGCTCCCGGGTCCAAAGTTGTCCCGGAGTATTTGAAAGCCGCCGGCCTGCTGCCCTATCTGGAAAAACTGGGATTTCATGTCGCAGGGTTTGGATGCACCACCTGCATCGGGAACAGCGGCCCCCTGCACCCTGATGTTGAAAAAGTTGTCACAGAAAAAGGATTGACGGTTGCTGCCGTACTCTCAGGAAACAGGAATTTTGAAGCAAGGGTTCACCAGCATGTAAAGGCGAATTTTTTAATGTCACCTCCGCTGGTGGTGGCCTTTGCATTGGCCGGTACCATGAATATCGATTTTGGCAAAGATCCCATAGCCCATACCCCGGAAGGTCTGCCGGTTTATCTTGAGGATATCTGGCCGGATCCGGAAGAGATCCATGAGATCGTGAAGAAGGTGGTCCGTTTGGATCTTTTTGCCAGGGGATATGCCCATATTTTTAATGGGGATGCATTTTGGGAGAGTCTGCCCGCATCTGAAGGCACAACTTATGATTGGGATGAAAAATCCACTTATATTCAAAATCCTCCCTATTTTGACAATTTCAGTCTCGATCCAGGCCGGCCGTCTGATATTCATCATGCGAGGGCGCTTCTTGTTTTGGGTGATTCAGTAACAACAGATCATATTTCACCGGCAGGTGCCATCCCGGAAAAATATCCTGCAGGTCAGCATCTAATAGAAAAAGGGGTGACGCGGGATGATTTTAACACATACGGATCCAGAAGGGGCAACCACAATGTCATGATGAGGGGAACATTCGGCAACATCAGAATTAAGAACAACCTTACGGCCCCCAAAGAAGGCAGTTTTACGGTAAAACTCCCGGAAAGGGATGAAATGTTTGTGTATGATGCTGCCATGGCGTATGAGGGTGATAAAACGCCGCTGATTGTTATCGGCGGGAAATCTTATGGAACCGGTTCCTCCCGGGATTGGGCAGCCAAAGGGACCCGCCTTCTGGGGATTCGCGCGATTCTTGCAGAATCCTTCGAACGCATTCACAGGAGCAATCTGGTGGGCATGGGCGTTCTGCCGTTGGTATTCAAAGCGGGTCAAGGCTGGTCGAAACTTGGCCTTACCGGGACCGAGCTTTTTTCCATCACCGGGATTTCAGATTTGGAGCCGAGAAAGGTGCTGGGCGTCACGGCTGAAAAATCTGACGGTGATGTGGTGGCGTTTGATGTGATCGCCAGACTCGATACAGCGGTAGATGTTGAATACTACGTCAACGGTGGGATTTTGCCGTATGTCCTGCGGAAGATCGCAAAGTATCAGAAGTAAAACGGTTTAGTTTAAGATTTTACCATGTGCTTTACATTATCACAGATCATGTCAACAGCCTCATCGACTGTGTGTTTCCCCGTATCGATCACCAGGTCATAAAGACGGGCTTCGTTCCAGTCTTCATTAAAAAACTGTTTGAGGTATGCCTTTGTATCATTTTCTTCAGTTACAATAAGCTTTTTGGCGGCCTTGGCGTTAATTTTTCGTTTGGCCATGACGGTCTTGATTTTTGCTTCAGAATCTTTTACGATTCGAACATGGAGCGTTCCTGGTTTGTTTTTTAAAATGCTCACACCGCCCCAGCCGAGAATGATCACATTACCTTCTTCATACAGATCCTCGACCAGTTTTTTTGTTGTCTCGTAATAGCTGTCATTGTCCAGGCATCCATATTCCCTGTCTACTACCTTTTGCACAAGCGAACAGGTGTATCGGTCGACAAGCCGCAGGACCCGTGCACTACTCGTTTTGGTAAACACTTCGGCTTCGTTTTTGGATATATGCAATTCTTTGGCGATTTTCGCCAAAAGATTTTTTCCAATATACTCATACCCCATTTTTTTTGCAGCTTTGGATGCAATCTGTTCACTGTCTGATGAAAATTCCCTGCTGATCGTGATAACGCCCATTGGGACCTCCAGTCGGGAGAGCGATTAGTCTCCCTGGGTTGCCATAAAATCATCATACATGGTTTCCAGGATATTTTTGTGTTTGGCTTCTTCCTGACACAGAATTTTGAATACTTTGGCAAACTCATGGTTTTCAGACTTTTCCATAAGCTCATTGTACAATTTCAAGGCTTTTTCCTCCCGTTTCATGGCGAGGCGCAAAATATCATTGTATAGCATGCCTTTCTCATACTCAATATCAACCATATAGTCGCTTCTTTTCAGATCCGGAACCCACTTAAACTGGTAATCATCAATTTTCGTGTTGTCTTGTGAAAAATTTTCAAGAAGCGCGACATGATTTTCTTCCTGTTTTGCAAAATCTTCAAAGGTTTTTTTAGCCCCTGAAAAAATTTCTAACCCGCTTAGTTCAGTATAAAATTCTACTGCTTCTTTTTCTTTATTTATGGCATAGTTGAGTATGTCTTCCATGGATTTAAAATTCATCATTAATCTCCTTTTTATTCATATACGAACAAAATCTGTGAGAACCGATTTATAGACGGATTCTTTTTTATTGTCAACCGGTGGTTTCAATATTTTCCTTGATCGCTGCTATGGCTTGATCAAGTTCAAAGGGTTGATTCAGCAGAAGAAGGAAAACAAATATTCACAACCTCTTTGAAAGTGCTCACAAAATGAGGTGTAAGCCCTTCCTTGATATGGTCATCTAAATCTTCAAAATCTTTCCTGTTCTCATCAGGAAAGATAAGGTTGGTGACTTTGCTGCGTTTAGCGGCAATAACCTTTTCCTTGACGCCGCCGATGGGCATGACCAACCCACTGAGGGTCAGCTCTCCGGTCATGGCAAAATTTTTGATGACAGCCTGCTTAAAAACCAGGGAATAAATAGCGCAGGCCATTGTGATACCCGCCGATGGGCCGTCCTTGGGTGTGGCACCGGCCGGTACGTGGATATGTATGAAATTGTGCGCAAAAAAGTCTGTTGCCTTATTGTTCCTGTCAAGGCTGGCGCGAATATAGCTGTAAGCGATTTCGGAGGACTCGACCATTACAGCTCCCAGTTGGCCCGTCTGTTTCAGTCCCGGGGTTTTTGAAGGTATCCGGGAGGCTTCCACAAATAATGTGGTACCTCCCATGCTGGTGTAAGCCAGACCCATGACAACGCCTACCCTGGGCTTTTTATACTGTTTTTCTTCTCCGAACATCCGTCTGCCCAATAGTTTATGAAGGTCATTGACTGTGATTTTTATAATTTTCTTATTATTTAAAACGATTTCTTTTGTGCTTTTGCGTAAAATCTTTTTAATATTGTTCTCAAGGCTCCGAACGCCGGCCTCTCTGGAATAGCCATTAATCATTTCCCTTAAAACAGCGTTGGAAAATGACACCTGTTTCCGGGTCAGGCCATGACGTTTCAGTTGTTTGGGAATTAAGTATCTTTTGGCGATCTCCATCTTTTCCTCTAAGATATATCCGGAGAGCGGGATGACCTCCATTCGGTCCAGCAATGGCCGTGGAATGGTTTCCATCTGATTGGCTGTGCAGAGAAAGAGTACTTTGGATAAATCAAAGCGTACATCCAGGTAGTGGTCCAGGAAGTCTTTATTCTGTTCGGGATCAAGGACTTCCAGCAGGGCTGACGCAGGATCCCCCTGAAAGCTCATTCCGATTTTATCGATCTCATCCAGCATAATCACAGGGTTCGACGTCTTGCAGGTTTTCATGGTTTGAATGAATTTACCCGGCAATGCGCCGATATAGGTCCGGCGGTGGCCCTTGATCTCAGCTTCATCCCTCATTCCCCCCAAAGAAAACCGGAAAAATTTTCTGCCAAGGCTCCTTGCTATGGACTGGCCGATGGATGTTTTTCCGACGCCGGGTGCGCCCACAAACAGAAGGATAGAGCCGGCCAGATCTCCTTTGAGAATCCCCACCGAGATGAGCTCTAAAATGCGGTCTTTTACATCAGAAAGTCCGTAGTGGTCCTGATCAAGAATCTTTGCTGCTTTTTTTAGATCATGATTATCATCCGTGTAGATACCCCACGGCAGGACGGTCAGCCAGTCAAGATAGGCGCGTGTGACAGTGAATTCCGGGGAAGCCGGTTCCAGGACTTTTATCTTGTTTATTTCTTCGTCCACCCGTTCTTTGGCTTCCTGGCTCAGCGTCAGGCCCTCCAGCCGCTTTTCAAATTTTTCGACTTCTGTTTCCTTGTCTCCTTTACTTAATCCCAATTCCTCCTTTATTTCTTTTAACTGCTGTTTCAGGAAAAATTCTCTCTGCTGGGCGGATAAGCGCTCTTCAATGCGCTTGTTGATCTGGGTTTGAAGTTTTGAAATTTCGATTTCTTTTTTGAGCAGGATTAAGGTCTTTTCAACTCGTGTTCGAATGCTTTTGGTTTCCAGGATTTTTTGGAGTTCTTCTCCGGATGCAGTGGTAAGAGATGCGGAAAAATCAGCCAGAGCGCCGGGCTCATTGACATTAATCTGGCTCGTGAGCAGTGTCAGTTGTTCTTTAAATAAAGGCTTTAGTTCAACGAGTTCTTTAATGGCATT
>JAUXCK010000327.1 GCA_030618925.1 Desulfobacteraceae bacterium | reverse complement strand
TTTACGACACAGAGGTTTACTCCAATACGGGCGGCCAGTCTTCCAAGGCGACGCCGACAGGGTCGATTGCCAAATTTGCCGCATCCGGTAAAAAAACGCCCAAAAAAGACCTGGGCGGCATTGCAATGACATATGGATATGTTTATGTGGCCAGCGTAGGAATGGGGGCCAATAAACAACAGCTCATCAAAGCGCTGGCAGAGGCGGAAGGATATGACGGGCCCTCTCTGATTATGGCCTATGCGCCCTGCATAAGCCATGGCATCAAAAAAGGCATGGGTAAAACACAGGAAGAGACAAAGCTGGCGGTCCTGTCAGGTTACTGGCCCCTCTATCGCTACAACCCGATGTTAAAGAAAGAAGCCAAAAATCCGTTTATCCTCGACTCCAAGGAACCGGATGGCAGCCTTCGGGAATTTCTGGCAGGAGAGATCCGCTATGCCTCCCTTGAAAAAATCTTCCCGGATGAGGCAAAAACGCTGCATGCCCAGCTTGAGGACGAATTTACAAAACGTTACACATCCTTAAAACAGCTGGCGGATCCGACAATTGTCTGTGAAACGAAAGCCGGCGACTAAGGCTTAAAGGGAATTAGGGGCAATAATCTCTTCGTATTTCAGGGTATGAAACTTGAGTTTCTGTTTGACTCTTGCCCGCACTTTTAATATACTTATAGAGATAAAATAATTTACGCCCATAAAAAATCCGGCTTTCTCCAGGTCCAGATCATTACCCCTTACTCAATTTCCAGTTTTAGCTCCCGAAAACCATCATCCTCATGTTCCGATTAAAGGGGAATCCTGGAGAGGCATCCAATTAACTCACTAATATCATACAAAAATGTTACACTATAATCAGGAGAGACACCATGGCAAAAAGGGGTGACAGCATATCCGGCTCTAATGATATGCTTCAATTTTCCAAAAAAAACGTTCCCAGGCGCCCTAAACCCAGGCATATGCCGCCGTGGGAAATTATCATCGCAGACGACCAGGATGAAATACACAGCATTATTAAACTGGTCCTCGACGATTTCACCTTTCAGAATAAACGCATTAAATTTTTAAGTGCCTATTCCGGGGAAGAAGCAAAAACCCTTATTCGCCAGAATCCACATGTGGCCCTTATCCTTCTTGATGTGGTGATGGAGACAGATAATGCAGGGCTCGAAGTGGTTCGCTATATTCGTGAGGATCTCAAGAACAGCATTGTTCAGATCGTTTTAAATACGGGCCAGCCCGGCCAGGCGCCTGAACATGAGATTATTACAAAATACGGCATCAATGACTACAAATCAAAAACCGAATTCAATGCCGGAAAATTAGTGACATCCATTGTCTCTTCCCTGCGTGCCTACAGCCTGTCGAAATCCCTTCATTCAGCGAATGAAAAACTGAATACATACCGCTGTCATCTGGAAGAACTGGTTAACGAGCGGACGACGGAACTTGCGGATGCAAATAAAAAACTCAAACTTGAAATCAAAGACCGCCGCCGGGCAGAAGAAGCACTCAAACACAGCAATGACATCCAGCACCAGCTCCTGGATGCCTCACCGACCGGGATATGCCTGTTAAAGGAAGGGACCATTGAGTGGATCAATGACGAGATGTACCGGATGTTCGCCTTTGACCTTGATACCAGTTACCAGAAGCAGCACTTTAAAGCACTCTATCCTTCGGATGAAGAATTTGATCGTGTCTCTCAAATCATCACTGATAAGATAAAAACCGGCGAACTGGTAGATATAGACACTGTCTTCCAGCGAAGGGATGGATCCACCTTTCCCGGTTATTTAAAAATCAGCAGCCATAACCGTTCAGATTATTTGGCTCAGTCCATCGTCACCATTTCTGATATCTCATGGCGACAACAGGCGGAAAAGGATCGAATCCAGAAAGAAAGGCTGCAGGGGGCGCTTGAAATGTCGGGAAGCATCTGCCATGAGCTGAATCAACCCTTGCAGTATGTTTCCGGTGCTTCTGAATTAATGATCATGGATATGGCGAAAGACAACCCCGTATATGACACCCTCTGCAAATTAAAAACACAGGTGGATAGAATGGGGACCATCACACGAAAACTGATGGGTCTGACAAAATATCAAACCGTGGAATATGTGGGCGGCAGAAAAATTATAGACATTAATCAAACAACCGGGAAAAGATCCGCAGGGTCCATCGGCTAATGCAAAACCGGGACGATCACCTTACCGACAGACCCCGCACGTGTCACAGGATACCATGGGACACGGGGGTGATGGTTTCCCCGATTTTGCCCGCTCATATTCCTTCATTAAAAAATCCTTCTTAATGCCGATCCCGATGAAATCCCAGGGAAGGCACTCTTCGAAAGCACGTTCCCTCGTCACATAAAAATCCGTATCCACAGATGACGCCTTCAGGGTTTTCGCCCAGTTCCCCTTGTTTTTAAGGGCCAGCTGTAACACATCGGCAACCCTCCGGTCGCCACGTGATAAAAAAGCTTGAATATACGCGCGGCGAGGGGATTCGGCATGAACCCGAACATTGGAAACCCTTTTGAGTCCCGCCCTGATATGTTTAATTTTCCGGTTCAATTCCTGCTGACCCGCCATTGCCGCCCATTGAAACGGGGTAAACGGTTTTGGAACAAATGGATTGATATTGATAGTGATGATACCGATCCGCCTGTTCGCACGGCTTACTTTAAGGAACCGCCTTTTGACCTGCATGCAAAGATGGATGATTGCATCGATATCCTCAAACGTCTCTGTCGGCAGCCCTATCATAAAATAAAGCCTTATATTCTGAATCCCGTTTTCCACAATCCGTTCGACTGCATTTAAAATATCCGTTTCCGTAATTCCCTTATTGATGACTTTTCGCATCCGTTCTGATCCGGCATCCGGTGCAATGGTGACGGTTTTGACCCGGCTTTTCCTGAGAGATGCGGCCAGTTCAGGGGTCAGGGCATCGGCCCGAAGCGAACTAAAGGATACTGTCATTTTTTTTGTTAATGCCAAATCGCACAACCTGCCGATATCGGGCAGATCTGAGACGGCCGCACCCACAAAACCAATTTTTTTTGTTTGAGATGCCGCTGTTTCAATATTTTGCGCAAGGAGAGAGGCAGGCCTGAATCGAGGTGGCCGGTAAACATACCCTGCACCGCAGAAACGGCAGCCATGAGGGCAGCCCCGGCTGACCTCTATCAGAAAGGTCCGGGCAAATGTTGTTTGAGGGGTTAAAAGAGAACTGCAGGTTGATGTTTCTGAAAGATCCTCCACAAAAACCCGCTCCACAGATGGGGGTGCCCCCTTTTCAGAATCAAATAATGAAAGCGTCCCATCCCTATTGTAAGTGGGTGTATAAAATGCCGGGACATATATCCCGGGCACATTGTCTGCGAGTTTTCTGAGGTTTGATTTTCTGTCCAATGATAAATCATAAAAAGAAAAAAATCGGGGAAGCAGCTGTTCAGCTTCCCCGATTAAAAAACAATCAACAAAAGGGGCCACAGGTTCGGGATTCAAGAAACAGGTGACTCCCCCTGCAATCACGAGGGGGTGGGGGTCGCCTCGGGCAACAGATTGCAGGGGAAGACCTGCCTTCTCAACTATGGCAATCAGGTTGAGGAAATCGGTTTCAAAAGAAATTGAAAATGCAATAATATCAAAATTGGCAACCGGTGTATTGGATTCAATGGAACGAATTCCTCCGGCTGTTTGTGTTTTCTCCTCCTGGGAAAAGGCGCGTTCACACACAACATCCGGCATGTCATTCAGAAGTCGATAGACAGTCTGGAAACCGAGATTGGACATGCCGACGAAATAGGTATTGGGGTAGATAATCACGACACTCAGTCTTCCCCGCCAGCTTTTTCGAACGGTTCCTGCCTCCAGATCTATAACTTCTTCTTTCCCTGACTTTCGTACCATTGCTGTTACCGGAAATGATCATGGCACCTGCGCAACGACGACAGGCAATCATCCCTCTTGTGCGAACAGGGTCGCATTAATCGGCTTTTCTTCTTAAAAAGGT
>JAUXCK010000370.1 GCA_030618925.1 Desulfobacteraceae bacterium | reverse complement strand
GCCTTCATCAAATCATCCGGCGTGTTAATATTAAAAAAGGAAACAAGATCCGGATCCATCTCCCGTAACCGCTTTTCAGGAATTTTTTTAATCCGGACATGCTGCAGGCACCGCTGGATTTTCAGTTTACTGCTTTCCAGGCATCGTTCAATCGGCGCAAGGCATTTTTTTGAATAGACCGCACAGAGCGGTTCAAGTCCGGCGCTGGTTTCCGGTAGCACAAAATCGGTTTTCCGGTCAATACTTTCCAACAGAATTTCGACCAGTTCCTTTTTCAGAAAAGGCGTGTCACAGGCCGCAAAAAACGTATATGGATTTGACGCATAAAAAAGGCCTGCATGCACACCGGTCATGGAACTCCTGATTTCATAGATGTCTGTTACGATTGTAAGATCCCAGTCAAGGTATGGGTGGGGATCATTGGTGACAAGAATAATCTCTTTAAACAAATATTTAAATACATCGTAGATGTAAGTGAAAATCGGTTTCCCGCCAACCCCTAAAATCGCCTTGTTTTTGCCGGAGAAGCGGCTGCTGAGTCCGCCGGCCAGAATGACGCCGGTACATTGAGTGGTCATATCCAAAATAATACGGGAACGATTCTCTGGTGTAAAGCAAAAAACAGACCCGGGCATTGCCAGACTTTAAATTTGGCCCGACAGATTCGAATCCGCTGTGGGAAAGCAGGCCCCCCCATAGATGACCTTTATTGATCGGAAGGGAATAATGCAGCTTAAACAGGGTTTTCAATTCACATAAGGGTTGATATCAGCGTCCGGCATGGTATATGTGATGCACAATAGAAGAATATGGTATTGACAGGACCTGGAGGAAAAAATGAACGCACCGCTATCGATTTTAGAGGCACCGGATATTGACCGGATCATGACAAGGATGGCCTATGAGATACTTGAAACCCACAAAGGCGCTGAAAATTGTGCGTTAATCGGTATTCAAACCCGCGGGGTTTATCTGGCAAATCGAATTCAGGCCGGCATCTTGAAGGCTGAAGGGTTCAGCATTCCAACAGGGGGGATGGACATTACACTCTATCGGGACGACTGGACCCTCATAAGCCCCAACCCGGTGGTAAAAGCAACGGATATACCGTTTTCAGTTGACGGGAAACAGATCGTTCTGGTTGATGATGTCCTGTTTACAGGGCGCACCATACGGGCAGCCATGGATTCTGTTGTCGATTTTGGCAGGCCGGATCGAATAGAACTTGCGGTTCTGGTGGATCGAGGATTTAGAGAACTTCCGATCCAGGCGGACTATGTGGGGAAATTTCTTAAGACCACGCGGGCACAAAGAGTCAATGTTCTGTTATCCGAACATGATGGTGCGGACCGGGTTGTCATAGAGCAGGAAGTGCCAAATGAGCAGTAAAGAACATAAAAAGCATGGATTGAAAAAATTGAACCTGGGCGTGCTGTCAGTTTCAAGCACAAGACGCCTGGCAGAGGACAAAAGCGGCCATTGGATATGCAAAAGAGCAAAAAGGGAAGGGCATACGGTTGTATGTCACCAGGTCATTCCAGATGACAGGGACATTATTGTAAAAACAGTGACAGACAAACTGTCGGATCCGTCACCCCACGTGATTATCCTGACCGGTGGGACCGGCCTCAGCAAAAAAGATGTCACCATTGAAGCGGTGCGTCCCCTGTTTGAAAAAGAACTGACGGCGTTTGGCCCTATTTTTTCACAACTCAGTTTTGAAGAGATTGACTCCTCAGCGATAATGTCCCGGGCCACGGCCGGCATCATCGGCGAAACCGTACTATTTTGCATACCCGGAAGCATAAAGGCCTGCAAGCTTGCGTGTAAAGCCCTGATTTTCCCCGAACTAAGTCATATTATCAAACATATTCAGGAAGGGTAAATGCCTTTTTGGATACCTGATAAAACTCCCCTTCCAGGCAGGACAAATAAACTCTTCATGACTCAAATTTCGCACCCCGAAACTCGACAAAACATGTAAATGCCATCCTTACCTCACAGCTAATTGCGTTCACCAAGGGGCGCGAAACTTAAATTCATTATTTATGGTTTCTAAGTTATAAACAGTAATAATTAGTCATTTTTAGTTAGAAATAACTATTGTATTGACAAAAATGTCCGGGAATACTAAGACTGACCCAAACTGTATCGTGTGGTTGATTGCGCACCGTCATCTGTAAAGGAGCATTTAAAATGAGCACATTATTGACCACAAAAGAAGTTGCCCGCAAATTGAATGTAAACGAAAAAATGGTTTATGCCCTTATTTCTGAAAAAGGGCTTCCGGCAACAAAGATTACGGGCAAGTGGGTTTTCCCCAAACATCTGGTCGATCAATGGATTGAAGCAAATACAGTCAATTATCCTGAACCCATCGCCAAGCTTCCGCCATATCATGGGTTGCTCATCATCGCCGGAAGCAACGACCCTTTACTGGATAGAACAATTGGCCTGTTCAACAATCAGCACGATGATCATATTGCCGTGTTCGGCAACATGGGCAGCATGGGCGGGCTGAGAACCTTAAGACAGAATTTTTGCCACATGGCCTCAAGCCACCTGCTTCAGGAAGATGGCGAGGAGTATAATTTTGATTTTGCCCTGTCCGAGCTCGATAACATCCCGGCTGTGGTCAATTTCTGCAGACGCGAACAGGGCATTCTGGTTAAAAAGGGCAACCCGAAAAACATTTCAGCGGTAAGTGACCTTGTTCGGCCGGGTGTGAAGATGGTTAACAGGCCCCTTGGTACCGGCACGCGCCTGTTGCTTGACAAGGAATTGAAAGAAGCAGGGCTCATTGGCGAAGCCATCGATGGATATCATGAAGAATTCGGAAACCACATGGATGTGGGGATTGAGGTGCTGTCCGGCAGGGCTGATGCAGCACCCGCGATCCGGGCGGTCGCCAGCCTGCTGGATCTGGATTTTTTGCCGCTGAGATGGGAAAGATTTGATCT
>JAUXCK010000142.1 GCA_030618925.1 Desulfobacteraceae bacterium | reverse complement strand
GCCATAGGATTTTGGGCGCTCGGTCAGTTGATATTGATTCTGGCCGTTAAAATTTATAACCTGATAACGCCTTTTAATATTCATGATGAAATTGAAAAGGACAATGTGGCTGCCGGCATAAGCCTTGCCGGCGTTATTGTCGCCATGGGTATCATCGTGGGGCTTGCCGCAGAAGGCGATTTCATCTCATGGTCAGAAGAACTTCCTGATTTTATCATATATTCTGTCGTCGGCCTGATTCTTCTGCCATTGATCCGATTTCTGACGGATAAAGTGCTGCTGCCAACAGTAAAATTGACAGATGAAATCGTCGGTCAGGAGACCCCCAATATCGGGGCCGCATATATCGAGGCGTTCTCCTACATCTCGGCTGCCTTCGTCATTTATTGGTGTGTATAACTCCCGCAGCAAAAGCATCGCCCTGAAGGCATCCCTGTTTGCAACAGGATGCGCGGGTATTGTTGCCGAATTTGTCCTCTCCACCCTTGCCACCTACCTTGTCGGAAACGCCATTTTCCAGTGGACCATTGTCATGTCCCTGATGCTTTTTGCCATGGGGATCGGAAGCCGCATGAGCAGGATGTTTCACCATCAGCTGCTCGATACATTTATCCTCATTGAATTTTCCCTTTCAATACTCTGCGCAGTGGTGGCCGAACTATCCTACGGTCTGGCTGCTTTTACCAGTTATATTGCGCTCATTATCTATTGCCAGGCCTTTATCATTGGTTGCCTGATCGGACTTGAAATTCCCCTGGTCACCCGCCTGAATCAGGAGTACGAAGGACTTCGGATAAATATTTCAGGCGTTATGGAGAAAGATTATTTCGGGTCACTTTTAGGTGGGCTCATTTTTGCTTTTGTGGCCCTGCCATACCTGGGGTTGACCTATACCCCCATTCTTCTGGGGAGTATCAATTTCGCAGTGGCATCCTACCTGCTGTGGCGGTTTTTTTCTCTGATCAAACAGAAGAAAATGCTGATATTTTGTTTTGTGTTTTCCCTTATTTTTCTCATGATGCTCGCCATTTTCGCACAACCGATCATTCAGTACGGGGAGCAGCAAAAATATAGAGATAAGGTGGTTTATTCACAGCAGACAAAGTATCAGAAAATAGTTGTTACCAGATGGAAGGCATTTTTCTGGCTGTATATTAATGGCCAGGAGCAGTTTTCTACCTTTGATGAGGAAAAATACCACGAACCGCTGGTTCATCCTGCCATGAAGCTTTCCCATGACCCGGTAGATGTATTGGTTCTCGGAGGCGGTGACGGGCTGGCCGTACGCGAAATATTAAAGCATTCAGTTGTGGCATCCGTGACGCTGGTGGATATGGACCCTGCCATGACCGGTCTGGCAAAAACCCACCCTGTGCTGCTTGGCATAAACAAGGGGGCGATGAATGACCCAAAGGTCCGGATAGTGAATCAAGACGCAGCCACATTTATGAAAAATGATGCAAACCTGTATGGGGTTATTATTATTGATCTGCCGGATCCGGATTCTATTGACTTGATGCATGTATATTCAGAGAAATTTTATCAGATGACGCGCCGGCATCTCATCAGGGGAGGTGTGATGGTTACCCAGGCCGCCAGCCCCTATTTTGCAGGAAAGGCGTTTTTATGCATTTATAAGACCATCAGGGCCGCCGGATTTTCAGTTTTACCATACCACAACCAGATACCGACCATGGGGGAGTGGGGCTGGGTGCTGGGCGTAAAACAGGAAGACCTGACCGAAGCGAGGCTGAAAGAAATGGCATCAGGGCTGTCCTTTCACAGGATAAACACCCGTTTCATAAATCAAGATGCCATGATTTCAATGATACATTTCGGCAAAGGCGTGTTTGATGGGGAGGATCTTGATAAAATAGAGATCAACACAGAGCTGAATCCTGTTTTGTATGGGTACTACCAGCAGGGGTCCTGGGGAATATATTAAAAAGAGAATATCGAACACCGAATGTCGAAGGAAGGAGTCGCTTCACTCCGTCAATTATATCTATCAGGTGATAATATTGGCCATAGCCTCGAGCGCTAGCGTGTAGCCGAAGGCCCCAAAGCCTGAGATCTGTCCCACCGCCACATCTGCAACCATGGATTTATGCCTGAAGGGCTCTCGTTTATAGATGTTGGAGAGATGGATTTCAATCACCGGGGTGTCGCCAAGCAGAAGGAGTGCATCCCGAATGGAGATGCTGTAATGGGTGAGCGCACCTGGATTGATGATGAGGCCATTATAGTTGTCCACAGCCTCCTGAATTTTTTCGACAATAACACCTTCATGGTTGGATTGAAACGACTCGACGGAAAGCCCTGATTTTTCTGCTGTTCGGATGAGACCCTTGTTTATGTCATCGAGGGTTATCGTTCCATAGACTTCGGGCTCTCGTTTTCCGAGCATGTTGAGATTGGGTCCATGAATAACAAGAACCCTTGGTGCATTGCCGGGCTTCTCCATTTTTTAGCTCCTTTTTCGATACAGGATATTGATTCCTCATGCCCCGGTGAGGGGCAACAACATATTAAGCATCAATTTTTTTTCGGAAGCTTTCGATGGTCTGTTTGTAGTCCTTGCTTCCAAAAATAGCAGATCCCGCCACAAAGGCATCGGTTCCGGCCGCAGCGATATCGGCGATCGTATCTTCGTTTACCCCGCCATCTATCTGAATCAAGGCGGACAGTTTTTTCTTTTCCATGTCATTTTTCAGATCTCTGATTTTATTAAGCGTGTTGGGGATAAATTTTTGCCCGGCATATCCTGGATTTACACTCATGATCAGTACATAATCGATGGCGTCAAGTATCCATTCAAGGGAGGACACCGGTGTCGCAGGATTCAGCGCAACGCCGGCCTGAATGCCGGAATCCTTTATTAACTGAATGGTCCGGTTCAGATGAATGCACGATTCCACATGAACGGAGATCAGATCAGCGCCGGCGTTGATAAAAGCAGGGATCATCTGGTCTGGATTTTGAATCATCAGATGGACATCGAGCGGAACGGAGGTGACCCTTTTGGCCGCTTTTACAATGATAGGGCCATATGTGATGTCCGGGACAAACTGACCGTCCATCACATCGATATGAATCCAATCGGCCCCGGCTTCCTCTATAGAAGTGAGTTCATCACCGAGTTTTGTAAAATCTGCGGACAGAATTGAGGGCGCAATAATTTTCATGTTACATCTCCATAGGATTATTTATGGTCTGTTTTGTCATGGTGCGGGCTTTTATCATTTATCTCATGCCTTTCGCCAGTCTTTTTTTATATCACAAACGCCATAAATCCAATACCTGAATTATTCGGTGAGCATTCATAAACAGCCATTTATGGCTGGGCAATCGTTATTGCCACGCATCATACACTTCGGTCCTGATCAATTCATTGTCTTCGTAAAGAAAAAGGGTTGCATCCCTGTGCCCCGGGATAAGGGCCCAGACTTCATCGCCCGGTTTAATAAGCGTATCCAGAAACTCACTTAACACCCCGAAACTATTGATCCGAATCCTGATGCGCTTTCGTAAAAAGCCGTTTTCAAGTCTGTACCGGAAAAGCTTAATGCCGCCATTGCGTTTCAGATAGGCATGTTTTTTTTCACCCGGCGGCCTGTTTATGATCAGGTTCACCATACTGCCTTCCAAAACACGATGACCGGACAGGGGCTCCTGGGATTCAATGACATTTTTTTGTTTGTGCCTGTGAAAAATCGATTTTATGTCACCTAAGAACAAATGGTGGCTTTCAATTAAAGAAATTGCATCATCAAGGGCGATTCCTGTCAGGTCCGGCATCATGTAGGCTTTTTCCCTGCCGCCGGAGCTGGATAAAAGATCCACGCACCTGCCGCGTGTTATCAAGGTGCCGGGTGCAGGCACCTGGGAAATGATTTCATTTTTTTTAAATCTGTTGTGGATCGCTGAGTGCATCCCCGGGCAGAGGTCGTTTTCCTCAATAATGATTCTGGCATGTTGAAGGGAAAGGCCTTCCAGGTTGGGCATTGGAATGGTCCTGGCCCCTTTTGAGATGATGATTCGGACATCACGGCCTTTTTTAATCTCCGTACCGGGCTCAGGTTCCTGAAAAACGATATGATTTTTGGGTATATCAGCGCTGTACTCAGAGCCCTTCACCTTTGTGTTTAATTCCAGGTCAGACAGAATTTCTAAAGCGTATACCAGCTCTTTCCCGGTTATTTCAGGAATGACAACTGTGTCTTCACTTTTTATAATAAGGGTAATGGTAAGATAGGCACCAATCCCGACTGCGAGAAAAAACGCAGCCATAAAACTTGTAAATTTTAGTGCACCTAGAATCATTTTGTTCGTTTTTAAAAACCTGGCCCTTCTCCTGCGATAAAAAAAGCGGGGAATTTTTTACTGCTGAAAGCAATAACGTAAAAAGCGTCAGGGGTCAACCGAATATGGCATGGGTATTTAAGATGAGCGTTTCAGACAAGCTGAAAAGAAACCGTCCGTGTCATGCAGATGGGGGAAGGTCTTAAGACAGCCGGTTTTATCCAGAAGGGATGTTGCTGTTTCAGGAAATCCCTTGTGATCCTTTTCCATTTTAAAACCGGGTTGCTGTTTCAGGAAAGCCTTTATTACCTGTTCATTTTCTTCAGGTTCGATGCTGCAGACCGTGTAGACTATTTTGCCGTTGGGCTTTACAAGGGGCGCAAGGTTAAGCAGAAAGAGAAGTTGTTTCCGGTGACAGCCGGACAATTTTTTTTTTGATGCACGCCATTTGATATCCGGATTTCTCCGCATAACGCCAAGGCCGGAACAAGGTGCGTCCAGAAGGATGCGATCAAACATGCCTGTCTGCTGTATGTCTATGGGTGTGTTCAGATCATGCTGAAAGGGGTTAACAATCGACACCCCGAGGCGTTTCATTTCATTTGCAAGCCGGTTCAATTTATCCCTGCTGTGATCCAGGGCCAGGATTTTCCCCCTGTTCTGCATCATCTGGGCCATATGGGCGGTCTTCCCCCCCTGGCCGGCACAGGCGTCCAGAATTGTTTCACCCGGTTTCGGGTTGAGCAGAAAAGTCACAAGTTGTGCGGCTTCATCTTGAACCTGGAACCATCCTTTTTGAAAAGAGGGTAAATCCGGGATCGGCATGGCCGGGCTGACAAAATTGACCCCAAGAGGAGAAAATCGGGTGTGGGATATTGTTTTGACATTATTCCCGAGCGCCTTTTTCAGTTTGTCTCTTGTGACAGCCAGTGTATTGGTCCTCACGGTAATGGGAGGAATGGCATTAATGGCATCACAGATTGATTCAGTCTCTTCCGGCCCAAAGCGAACCAGCCATTTCTTTATCAGCCATTGGGGAAAGGATTTTGATATGGCCAGAGCTGCGCACCTGTCGTGTTCAGGATCAGGGAAAGGAGTGTCCTCATGATGACGGGCGACGTTTCGCAACAGGCCGTTTACGTATTGAACAACCCATACAGGGGAGGTGCTTTTTGCAAGATCGACTGAAGTATTCACTGCTGCCGATATTGGAACACGGTTTAAAAAGAGTATCTGGAAAATTCCAAGCCGGAGGATATTGAGGATATTGGGATCGATTTTATGGAATGGCGTCTTCGAGAAATGGGCAATCATCCAGTCCAGTTTTCCCTGCCAGCGCAAGACACCAAAAATTAGCATGTTGGCCAGAGCCCTGTCGCTCCTTGACAGCGTGCTGTCTTTGCCCAGCATCTCTTCCAGGATGCTGTCCAGGGTCAAGCGATTTTTCGCGAGCCTGTTCAGGATGGCAAGCGCCTGTTGACGTGCATTAGGGGCGTGTGTCGGATGGTTTGGGCTCATAGGGATAAGGTGTCGGGTCGCTTCGATAATATGGGCATTGGTTTATCCAAGCATCGCTCCTGGCAGTATGGTGGTCCCTCTCATAAAATCACCGATCAATAGACGTTTCCCGGATTCTTCCTGAATTTCCAGAATGGAAAGTGCGCCATTTGCCGTGGCCACACGCAGTTCATTCTGGAATCCTTTGATGATGGTTCCGGGGACCCCTGATTGGCTGATGGCGGCAGGTGCTGCTTTAAAGATTTTCAGCCGTTTTTTAGTCAGAAAGGTAAATGCACCCGGCCAGGGTGTCATCCCCCGGACAAATGCTTCAATATTCTCGGAAGACTGATCCCAATCGATAAGGCCGTCTCTTTTTTTTAACAGCGGTGCGAACGTTGCCTTTGAGTGGTCCTGGGGGATACGCGCCACAGTTCCTGAACCAAAGTTGTCCAGGGTTTTTATTAAAAGGTCGGCACCCTTTTTTGCCAGACGGTCATGAAGTACGGCTGCGGTATCATCATGGGAAATGGTCGTTTCTTCAAGCATCAGGATATCGCCGGTGTCTGTACCGGCATCCAGAGACATGATGGTCACGCCCGTCTTTTTTTCTCTGTTGATAATGGCCCACTGGATGGGTGCGGGTCCTCTGTATTTCGGCAGAATGGAAGGATGGATGTTGATCGCATCAAACCTGGGCAGGGACAACAGGGCTTCAGGCAGCAGTTGGCCAAAGGCGACCACAACAAGAAAGTCCGGTTTGAGCGCAGCAATCCGGTCAAAAAAATTTTTAGTGGTCACAGATTCAGGTTGGGCCGTTTCACATCCCATTCGATCGGCTGCAAGCCGGGCAGGCGGGGGTGAGGTATTGCGGCCTCTTCCTTTTGGGCGGTCCGGCTGGGTAACCACGAGGGAAACATTGAAACGGCTTTTACAGAGGGCCTCCAGAGCCGGGACGGAAAATTCGGCAGTACCCATGAACACAATATTGAATGAATCAGTCATTTTGTTTCAATCGTTTTATTATTTTTCGTTTATACATTTCACGCTTTAAAGCACTTATCCGATCGATAAAAAGAATTCCGTTCAAGTGATCTATCTCATGCTGCAGTATGACCGTAAGCAGTCCTTCCGCTTCAATCCGTACAGGAGTCCCTTCCCTGTCCAGGCCTTTAACAAGGGCAAGAGCGGCCCTTTTAACGTCTGCCCTGAAATCG
>JAUXCK010000068.1 GCA_030618925.1 Desulfobacteraceae bacterium | reverse complement strand
GCCGAGCCCAGAACGCTCGTGAAACACCTCATGGCATCTAATGAGGCAAACCTGCAAGATCTTGAATTTATACAACTCGTCAGTCTCGGAGATGCCATCTCCATAAAGGAGCTCCAATCTCAAAAATACCGCCTTAAAACCTTTTTTTCCGGGTATGTGGCCAGTGAGGCGATTACCGCCGGCCGGGTCGATTTAATCCCGAGTCGGTTTTCCCGGATCCCCGGCCTGATTGCCTCGAGACGGGTCCCTGTGGATGTTGTTTTTGTGCAGATAACCCCGCCAAATGAAGCAGGGTACTGCAGCCTGGGCGTTGCCGTGGACGCCGCTCACCAGGCCATAGAACAGGCATCTCTTGTGATTGGCGAAATCAGTACCGAGATCCCCCTCACCTATGGAGACACTTTCGTTCCGATTTCCGATTTTGATTTTTTAATAGAATCAACCGAACCCCCAATTTATTTTGATCGCTGGCCGCCGGACCCGGTGTTTGATCTGGTAGCGGCCAATGTTGCTTCCGTCATCGATGACGGCAGTTGTCTTTTCTTTTCTTTGGGCCCCCTTTTTGAATCATTGGGCAAGCAGCTGACCCATAAACACCACCTGGGAATTCATACCCCCTTTTTTACAGACGCGCTCATGGATCTGGTAAAAAGCGGAGCGGTCACCAATCGCCATAAAGAGACCTGGCGCGGCAAATCAGTCACCTCATACGCCATTGGCAGTGCTGAATTGATGCGTTGGCTTGACAGAAATCCCCTGGTGGAATTTCAAGGGATCGATAAAGTGTTTGATTCCCTGCAAATCGGCAGAAACAAAAAATGCGTGTGTATTTTGCCGGCCCGGAAAGTCGACCTGTCCGGCAGAATCGCTCTCCACTACGGCAAAGGGAATGTGACTGCCGGACCGGGTGAAACCATGGACTTTTTCAATGGTGCTGAAATTTCCCAGGGCGGCATCACCCTGTTTGCCCTGCCCAGCCGGAATCTGAAAAACGAACCCAATATTCAAATCTCGGTAAAAAATCTTCATAATCAGTTCAGCCTTCGGGAAGCCATAGACATGGTGGTAACAGAATACGGGGTCGCCATTCTGAAAGGCCGAACAATAAGGGAAAGGGCTCAGACACTGATTGAAATCGCACACCCGGATGACCGCCAGGGCCTGATTCAGCAGGCCAAGGCAGAAAAAATGATTTATGAAGATCAAATTTTCCTCTCGGAAGTTGCCGGCCTTTATCCATCTGACGTAAAAACCCAGCACACTTTCAAGGGCGGCCTTGAGGTCCGGTTCAGGGCCATCAAACCCTCTGATGAAGAAGGGATGAGGAAACTCTTCTACCGGTTTTCCGATAAAGCGGTCTACTATCGTTTTTTTTCCCCGATCAAGACCATGCCCCATTCAAAAATGCAGTCATATGTCAACACGGATTATAGTAAAACAATGTCCATTGTCGGCCTTGTGGGAGAACCCGGAGAAAGGCATATCATTGCAGAAGCGCGATTTATAAAAGACAATAAGGTACCGCCCTTTGCAGACGTTGCTTTTGTCGTTGATGAAAAATACCATGGCATGGGCATTGCCACTTTCCTTTATAAAATGCTCATCCGCCTGGCCAGAGACCGGGGCATAGAAGGTTTTACAGCAGATGTTTTATCCTCCAATGCTTCGATGATGAAGGTGTTTGAAAAGGGCGGCACTGTCCAGGCCAAACTGGAGTACGGGTGCTATGCCTTGAGAATTCCATTTGATCAGAGTTTAGAGTAGCGAGAGTTCATGGAAGTCGCCCTGTCAATCAAAAATTTAACAAAAAAATATGAAGGCGGCGTGGTCGCGCTGAACGGGATCAGTCTCGAAGTGCTTGAGGGTGATTTTATGGCCCTGCTTGGACCGAATGGGGCAGGCAAATCCACGGCCATAGGCATCATCTGCTCACTGATAAACAAGACAGCAGGAAAAGTGACGGTTTTTTCTCATGATATCGATACGGATTTTCCGTCTGCAAAACAGAATATCGGCATCGTCCCCCAGGAGTTTAACTTCAACCAGTTTGAAAAAGTAGAAGACATTTTGATCCAGCAGGCTGGATATTTTGGTATTAAATTAAAAACAGCGACAGCCCGTACGGAAAAATATTTAAAGCTGCTGGGCATCTGGGACAAAAGGAATGTACAGTCCAGAATGCTGTCAGGCGGCATGAAGCGACGGCTGATGATTGCAAGGGCCCTCGTGCATGAACCAAAATTATTGATCCTCGATGAACCCACGGCAGGCGTTGACATAGAACTGAGACGGTCCATGTGGGACTTTCTGCTCGATCTGAATAACAAAGGGACCACCATTATTCTCACGACCCATTACCTGGAAGAAGCCGAACGCATGTGCCGCACGATTGCCATTATAGATAATGGTGACATCATCGAGAACACCAGCAAGAGAGATCTGCTTGCAAAGCTGGACCAGGAAACCTTTGTCCTGGATCTGGATTCAGATGTTGAAAAGCTGCCTGACTTACCGGGCTGCCGGGTACGAAAGATTGATCCCCGCACCCTGGAATTCGACATCCTGCGAGGCCGCACCCTGAACGAACTTTTTGACGGTTTAACCCGGCAGGGAATTAAAGTAAAAAGTATGCGCAACAAATCAAACCGTCTGGAAGAACTCTTTGTTGCCCTGGTCAAAAAACAAAACCATCACAACCCATCTAAGAACAACGAAAAGTAAATGGACATCCAAGGCCAGCTTATTGCGCTTCAAACCATTTGTGTCAAGGAAATCCGGCGGTTTACACGTATCTGGATCCAGACACTGGTGCCGCCTGCCATCAGTGTCATTCTCTATTTTGTTATTTTCGGCCAATTGATCGGTGGACGAATCGGCAATATGGGAGGATACCCCTATATCCAGTACATTGTGCCCGGCCTGATCATGATGTCGGTCATTACAAATGCCTATTCCAATGTTGTCTCCTCATTTTTCGGCACAAAATTTCAACGCAGCATCGAAGAACTCCTGGTTTCCCCCACATCCAACACCGTCATCATCCTCGGTTTTGTCACGGGGGGCGTCGCCCGTGGTTTATCTGTCGGTGTTATTGTCACAGCGCTGTCTCTTTTTTTTGCGAAATTGACCATACACAACATCTGGGTGACAATGACCATCGTGTTCCTTACATCCGTTCTGTTTTCTTTGGGCGGTTTAATCAATGCCATTTATGCAACCAAATTCGATGACATCTCCATTGTCCCCACCTTTGTTTTGACACCATTGACCTATTTGGGCGGTGTATTCTACTCCATTGATTTGCTGCCGACATTCTGGGCGGTTGTATCCAGGGGAAATCCCATCGTCTATATGGTGAGTGGATTCCGGTATGGCATCCTGGGGGTTTCTGATGTGGGCCTTGCTGCATCTTACGCGATGATTCTTTTTTTTATTGCCGGCCTGTACACCTGGGCCTGGGTCCTGATTCATAAAGGCATCGGCATCCGGAGTTGAACGACAGTCAGCATTCAAAAATACAGCATAGTTTCTTTTTCGATATCCCGGTCTCGCTGGGATAACCGAACGCATTATTGATATATGTAATACCCTCTTTTTCCATATTCATGTTCACGTGACTATGACCATAAACATGGATATCTGAACCCAGTGTTCTGATCTGCTGTTCCAGAAGCGATGTGCCGAGTACAGGGTACAGAATCCTTTTTTCTACAGGGATGGCCGACGGCATAAGGTCTATTCGGGGTAAAAAATGAGAAAATGAAATAAGGGTCTGATTCTCAACAGGTACAGATCCGTTATTCAGTGCAATGAACAATTGCGTAATTTTTTTTTCATCAAGACCGTCAGGCCACCGGCATGCTGAAAAATCCATCCAAAGGTCCAGTATCTGCTCCGATGGTTCCCCAAAAGAATAATCATACCATCCAAACAGCGGGACGATGGATAATGATCCAAAATGAACCGGTCCCGTGTGGACACCGTACTGACCTGCCAGTTTAACAATATTGTAAAAATGCGTTAGAGAATCCGGACTGTCATTGCGATGCACCCAGAGGTCATGGTTCCCCGGAACAAACAACACTTCCTGAAACCGTTTTTTCAGGGATTCCAGGGCTTCTGCAAACAGAGGGACAATGTCCGTTATATCTCCTGCAAGAATAAGCGTGTCCTCCTGATAGTCCTGCATGGACAGGTTGTGAAGCCACCTCCTGTTTTCCGGGTAATCAACATGAATGTCTGAAATCGCATGTATTCGCATTCAACCCCTCCCCCCATCTCTTTCAATACTGTTACAGGCAAAAAGCGCTTAGTCAATAATTAATCCTTTAATTCAACAGGTGCATTGGTTTACGCCCAAAATTTATATGACGCAATGGGTATCTCTCAATCGTAATCATACTCTTAATCATACTCTTAATCGTAATCTTAATCCTGATCGTAATCATAATCGGGATTTGGAACTGACCCATAGTTTTAATGACACCCCGTCTTGACACCCACTTCCCTTTGGGCCATAATCCGTTCAACATCTGAAGATACCCCGACAATCGGGTGTGGGCACGTCTGTGATGAAAACTAATTATGGAGGAAGGTCATGTTTAACCCGGATCTATGCAACCTGTGCGGTGACTGTCTGACGGACTGTGACTGGATGACGGTTGACAGTGAACAGGCAGTGGAGTGGATGGAAAAAATGATGGCGGGCACGCACACACCTGCGGTTGACCAATGCATCACATGCTATGCCTGTAACGAAAAATGCCCGGAGAACGCAAATCCTTTTGACCTGATCGCAACGCTCCAGGAAAAACATGCCCGGGTTCCCAGGGAGTCCATCGATGCCCTGGAGGCAGGGTATGAATTCACCGGCACCCTGAACCCAACCCCGCCGGTTGACCGGATAATGTCTGAATGTGTGTTCGGGAAAACCGATGCGCATTTGCTCCAGGGGGAATTGTATGACCTTCCCCGGGTGGGCGGCAGGCCTTATTTTTGTTATGTATTGTTCAGTCACGCATGTGCCGAAAGCATTCAACGGAAACATGCAAAGGCATTTGTGGACCGGCTGGCCCTGTCTGGTGCCAAAGAAGTTGTCTGTTTCCATGATGATTGCTACGCCATGCTTGCGAAACTGGCTCCCGATTACGGGATAGATGTCCCCTTCCGGCCGATTCATCTTTCTGAATACCTCGTGGAATATCTTGGATCAAACAAGGACCGGATTAAACCTCTGAATATGAAAATCGCCTATCAGCGTCCCTGTGCCTCAAGGCATACACCGGAAAAAGAACACTTTATTGATGAACTCTTTGAACTTGCGGGCGTAAAGAGGGTTGAACGCACGTATGACAGAAAAAATGCCTTATGTTGTGCGGGCGTCAAATTAATGCTCAACATGGGCGATCCAAAACCGGATCAGGAAAAAAATATTCTTGATGCCAAAAACGCAGGTGCAACTGCAATGGTAATGCTTTGCCCCATCTGCATGCACAGCCTGTCAGGTGTTGCCGCTGAGCATAACATGCAGGTCATCTTCCTCGGTGATATTGCGCGAATGGCATTGGGCGAGATATAGGAAAGGAACCAGACATATGGGAAAGTATGATATCCAGGTGTATACGGAAAAATGCACCGGCTGCCTGAGGTGCCAACTGGCCTGTTCGGATCTGACCTCAAAAGCGTTTAACCCTTTATTGTCCAAGATCCAGGTCTTTATCTCAAATTCAGGCGAATGCACAATTCACTTTACCGAGGAGTGCAATCAATGCGGAATATGTGTTGATCACTGCTTTTATGATGCAATGCAAAAAAACGAAAAGGAGGTTGACAAATGATCAGGGGCGGCTTTTCAGGAAGCATTCTCCATGTTGACCTGACCCATAGAAAAATAACGATAGAACCTCTTGATGCTGCACTTGCAGAAAAATACATCGGTGGCCTGGGCCTTACAATAAGGCTGGCCTACGATGAAATCAAGCCGGGGACCGACGCGCTGTCTCCTGAGAACCCTGTTGTTTTGGGTGCAGGCCCCCTTGTGGGGACGAGTCTTCCCTCTTCATCAAGAGTTTACGCGGTATCAAAACTGCCCACCAGCAACACAATCGGCTGGTGCGGCGCCGGAGGCGCCAATTTCGGATACTTGTTTAAAAACGCAGGATTTGATCATATTGTTATCAAGGGCCGGGCGGATCAGCCGGTCTATCTAAAAATCATAGACGACGATGTAGAGATATGCCCTGCAGGTGATTTGTGGGGACTCGGGGTGGAAGAAGCAGACGCGGTTCTGCGAAAAAAATATGAGGACCGGATCGGTGTTCTGAGCATCGGGCAGGCAGGAGAAAACCGGGTCCCGTTTTCAATGGCGTTTGTTGATAGGATCTCCACCCTGGGCAGGGGCGGCCTGGGTGCAGTCTTTGGTTCAAAAAATCTCAAGGCCGTTATGGTCAGGGGTACCCGGGGCATCAAAGTCGCAGACAGAAAAAGATACAAATCCCTGACCAAAAGTTTTCTCAAGACCATACGCGAATACCCTTACCTGAAAGAGTGGCAGGATCTGGGATTGGTTAAATCCTTTCCCATGATCCCAAAAGAAGAATATTTCGGTATGAAAAAAAGACGCATGGCCTGTGTGTCCTGCCCTATTGGATGCAAAGACCTTGTTGAGATACCGGATGGAGAATTTAAGGGCTTGACCAAACACACCAGTTCGGTCATAAACCTTTACACGCCCGTATTATACGGGTTCAAGGACTATCGTGAATCCGTAAAATGCATGGCCACCATCGATGCCTACGGACTGGACATGTTCGAATTCTTCGGCATAATGGGATTTGTCAGGTCTCTTTTGGACAATGGAGTCATTCCCCGGGATCTGCCGGGATCAGAAATTGCCCTGGATTCCCTTCACTCCATGGAAGAGTGGGCCAGGAAAATAAGTTTTCGGGATGGCTTTGGCGATGTTCTGGCGGGTGGATTCAAAAACATAATAGACACGTTCGGTAAAGAAGCGGAAAAACTGTCCCCTGCTCTGGTCAAAGGGATGCACCCTTACGCGGGGCCGAATTCCGCCCTGCCCTGGAATCTTTTCGGCACCATGGAGCTGGGTCAGATTCTGGATCCCAGAGGGCCGCATGTGGGCTCGGGCGGATCCCCCACCTATTTTGCCAGGCGACCCCTCGCGGTCTTTCCAAAGCACCTGACCCGCATGGGGGTTCCCCAAGAGGACATCAAGCGAATTCTTCCCGGATACGGTTCCCCTGATCAACAGCAGGGGCTCGAAGTGGGGAAACTGCTTAAATACTCGCACAGGTGGTTTACACTCCTTGGATCGCTTGGTATTTGCGCCCGGGCTGCCATAAATCGATTCTACAACGCCGAATTGTGTGCCGAATTTTATGAGACCGTCACCGGTATCCAAACCAGCCTCCCGGACCTCAGGCAGAGGGTCGACAGGGTATGGACCTTGCTGAGAATCGCCAATCTCAGGGAAGGATTCGCCGAAAATGATGAGGCACCCCCTGAAAGCTGGTTCAATACACCCGGGTTCAAAAATTATCTTACAGATGAGCCGCTTGCACGGGAAGATGCTGAACAGATGATCGGAGATTATTTTGAAGAATGGGGATGGGACAGAAAAACAGGGACCCCATCCCGCAGCCTTCTGAAAGAACTGGACCTGAAAGAGTTATAATTGACAAATGAGTCATAACTTTAAAAATCCGCTGTTAACGGTCGACATTATTATAGAGATGAATGACGGTATTGTCTTGATTGAAAGATTAAATCCGCCTTATGGGTGGGCGCTTCCAGGCGGATTTGTAGATTACGGAGAAACTCTGGAAGCATCGGCCAGAAGAGAGGCAAGGGAGGAAACTTCCCTTGTCGTCACCCTTGAGGAGCAATTTCAGACCTATTCAGACCCAACACGTGACCCGCGCCACCACTCAGTGTCGACGATTTTCATTGCAAAGGCCGTGGGGTCGCCAAAAGCAGCGGATGATGCTAAAAACCTGGGGATATTTACACGGTCCAATCTGCCCCATCCGATTGTTTTTGACCACAATAGAATTATCAATGATTATTTCCGTTATAAAAACGGGGACCCGAAAAATAGAATATTCCCTTTGTCATGACATCAACAAAAGCCCCACATACTCAAAAAAATAAAAGCTAAAGGAAAAGAGAGGATGAAACACGATATTCAACTGCTCAGAAACATCGGTATCAGCGCGCACATTGACTCTGGAAAAACCACGCTGACCGAGAGGATACTTTTTTATACAAAACGAATACACGCCATTCATGACGTTAAAGGAAAAGATGGCGTGGGTGCAACGATGGATTCCATGGAACTCGAGAAAGAACGGGGCATCACCATTGCGTCTGCAGCGACTTTCTGTGAATGGCAGGACCATGAAATCAATATTATCGACACCCCGGGTCATGTGGATTTTACCATCGAGGTAGAACGATCTCTCCGGGTGCTGGACGGCGCAGTGCTTGTGCTGTGCGCCGTTGGCGGCGTTCAGTCCCAGTCCATCACTGTCGATCAGCAGATGAAACGATACAAAATACCGCGCATCGCTTTTGTCAACAAATGCGACCGCATCGGCGCCAATCCTTTCAGGGTCATCGATCAGCTGAATGAAAAGCTGGGCCACAACGCGGTTGCCATGCAGATTCCCATTGGCCTCGAGGTAGACCATGAAGGGATTGTAGACCTGGTCTCCATGAAAGCGGTCTATTTTGAAGGAGAAAATGGAGAAAACATCCGCGTGGATGACATCCCACCGGACCTTCTTGCAGAAGCGCAAATAAAAAGAGAAGAACTCATCGATCAAGCATCCCTTTTTTCAGATGACCTGGTTGAAGCGGTCCTGGAGGACAAAGACATATCCGACGATCTCCTGCTGCAGGCGATCCGGAAAGGAACCCTGACGCGTGACATCACACCGGTTTTTATGGGATCCGCCTATAAGAATAAAGGGGTTCAGCCGCTTCTCGACGGCATTACCCATCTCCTGCCCTGCCCCTCTGATGTGGAGAATGAAGCCCTTGAGATGAACAATGAAGAAACACCTGTTCTGCTGTTGAGTGATTCTGATGAGCCGGTTGTGGCCCTGGCCTTTAAACTGGAAGACGGCAAGTATGGCCAGTTGACCTATATCCGGGTATATCAGGGGACCCTTGCCAAAGGCGCCACGATTTACAATGTGCGAAGTGGAAAAAAAGTCAGGATCGGTCGTGTTGTGCGCATGCATGCCGATCAAATGGAAGATATGGAGTCGATTCCTGCCGGATATATTGGTGCACTTTTCGGTATTGATTGTGCGTCCGGAGATACGTTTGCCGCGTCTGTTCCAGGATAAGATTCGACGGTGGGACAATATCCATTGTCTCTCGTAGGTAGTGAAGAGAAGTCCCCTCGTCCACCAATGCACCAACAGGAACAATTATGTCACCGATGTGGACGTCTTTCGATATGGCACCGCACCATCCCATAAAAACAATCCGGGTAACCCCCCAAGCGACAAGCGTTTCCAGGATCATGGCTCCATAAGGCGCACCGATAAAGGGTCCGCACAGGGACATGCCGGCTATTCGGCCGGATCCAACAGCAAGGTTGGCAGTGTAGAGATGCCGGTTGCCCTGGTCTTCAAAACCCATGAGACCTTTCAGCAATTGGAAATCAGGTGTGGTTGCCGCCATCACGGAGACAGGCCCGAGTTCGGGTGTGTTCCGGGTCTTGACGGGTCTAACCACAGGTGAGGCGTCAGGAGAGAGTTGCATCTTATCCGGTTGTGAGATTGTGTTAGTAAAAAAATCCAACTCCAGAGAACACGGCATTGGTTTGCCCTTATAAGGAGCTTTTTCTCCAAGAGTGTGATCCAAAGAATTCAGAATTTACAGAAAAAAACTTGAACGTCGAATCCCGCCACGGCGGGAAACGCTCAACATCCAACGTCGAATGTAGCCGGCGGTCGTGAAGCGCAGGCGCTTGTGTTGTGTGTTACTTTGTTCCCTTATAAAAAAAGATAGAATACCATATTCGAT